>DASYSH010000346.1:0-11263 GCA_036003525.1 Gemmatimonadaceae bacterium
TGCCGGGGTTGTATCTCGTGGGTGTCGTCGCCGCGTACATGAAGTTGCGGAGCGCCGCGAAACGCGCGCCGTGAACGGATCGCCCACGAACGCACCACCACGCGGCGCCCAACGTCGTTGAGGCGCCGCGTCGTGAGCGTCCATCGAAATTACGGTTTCTGCGGAACGACGCCCGGCTTGAACAGGTCCGAGAGATCGGTGGCGTTGACGGCATCGCCGAGGAGCGGCCCCGCGCGGAAGATCTCCTGCATCGTGCGCAGGTCGGAGGAGTGCGTGTACTGAACGGGGCTCGCGTACGGAACGCCGCCGACGTTCTCGTGGGCGCGCGACGAGATGACGATCTCGGCGATCGTGTGATGGAAATCGTCCGGGTTGTCGCCGGCAAGATCCTGTTCCGACTCGTCGAACCAGATGACGATCGCGCCGTGGTTCTTGTACGCATTCGACGCCATGATGACAGGGATGATCTGGCTGAGGAAGTCATCGCCCTGTTTGATGTTGGCGGCATCGCCGGTCACTCCTTTGTAACCGCCCGTGAGGGAGGTGTGCATGTCGTTGTACTGATTCGGTGAGATCCAGTTGTATTGCGCGACCGAATCGTTGGCGAGGTCCGTGAACAACTGCTGCAGCGGCGCATACTGCGACGACAGCGGATTCTCGGGACTCGTGTCATCGCCACCGTTGGTGTCGGTGAAGAACACCATCGGGTTGTGCTTCGCGGCGTAGTTGTACTGGTTGGATCCGTTGAACGCGTTGAAGTAGCCCGGAGCGAAATGGCCGCTGTGGCTCGTGAGCGGAACGGTCCACAGCGCCGACGGCAGCGGGACGTTGGTGAGCTGCGAAGCGTCATTCACTGCGAGGTCGATGTCTTCCTGGTACGACCGCCAGGTCTTGCCGGCCGCGGTCAGCCAGGTCGCGAGGTGCTGGTCCGTGTTTTGATTCGTCGGCCCATTCGCGGCGAACGGATCGTTATCGTTGAGCACGCCGAAGTTTGTTCCCGCTTCCGCCCAGAGGTAATTGGGTTCCGATGGGTGGATGTGCGGATTGTTTCCCGTCGGCGTGGCCAGGACGTTATGGTAGTTCGTGGCGTAAGCGACCTGTTCGCTGATGTGAACGTTGACGCCATTGATCGTGGCATACGCCGAGCCGTCGACGAGACTGTTGATGAACGGCGCGTTCGGATTCTGGAACACCTGCTGGATTGGACCGGTGAACTGGTTCGCGGGCTGGGTCCAGTTGTGATTTTCCATCGCGATGACGAAAACTGTTTTGATCTGCTGCGCGTCGGCGTTGCTGCCCAGGCTCGCGAGAAGGGCGAACGTGCCAAGCGCGCCCATCCATCTGACTTTCGACATGAAATCCTCCGGTGTGAAATGGGTAGCGGCATCGCGTTGTGACCGGGACGTTGGCGCGTCCAAATCGGTCATCAGATGCCGCATGCGCATTCAAAGACTGCGCACACGGAGCTACAATCGGTCACCATCCTACAACGGGTCACGACTCTGAAACGGCTGCGTGACGAGACACTCAATGCCAAACGCTGAATCGCGTGTAACGATCCATATGGTCGCCAGTCTCGACGGCTTTATCGCCCGCAAGGACGGACGTGTCGACTGGCTCGAGACGGCCGACGATTACGCCGACGGCGAGACGGCGGAGCCGGGCGCCGTTGAATCGTTTCT
Organism: Gemmatimonadaceae bacterium; assembly: GCA_036003525.1. Classification (GTDB taxonomy): domain Bacteria; phylum Gemmatimonadota; class Gemmatimonadetes; order Gemmatimonadales; family Gemmatimonadaceae; genus Fen-1231. The sequence goes on from DASYSH010000346.1 coordinate 1,683, forward strand.
GAAAACGATCGATTGCTATGTCATGGGATCGCGCACGTACGAGACCGCGCTGCGATTTGTCGAGCAAGGATTCGGCTGGGTGTACGGAGACAAGCCGACCTTCGTCCTTACGAGTCGCAGGCTCGCGCGGATTCGCGACACCGTTGAGTTCTATTCGGGGGATCTCGCGCAGTTCGTCAACCAACGATTGCGCCCGGCATACCGTTCGATCTGGTTCGTCGGCGGCGCCGTGCTGTCCGCTGAATGCGTTCGTCTGGGGCTCGCCGATGAAATTCGTTATTCGATCGCGCCCGTTGCGATCGGCGACGGAATCGCGTTCTTCGAAAAGCTCGGCAAAGACGTCGCGCTCCACCTCGCCGAGGTCAAAGCGTACAAGACCAGGATGGTGGAGCTCCGATACGAGGTACGCTGAGGTCCGTCGGCGCTACTTCGGAACGACTCGGAACAGTGCACCCGGATTCGCATCCTCGATCATCCACACCGCGCCGTCGGGCGCGACGGCCACATCCCGAATTCGGTGCCCGACATCCCATCGCTCTCCGACGGTTGCCCCGCCCTTTCCGTCGAACGTAACATGAATGAGCGTCTTCGTCGCGAGGTTGCCGATGAGTGCCGATCCCTGCCATTGCGGAAACATCGCGCCGCTGTAAAACACGATATTTCCCGGCGCGATGATCGGCGTCCAATAGATGACTGGCTTCGTGAGGTCCGGACGCGTGTCAGGACTCGGAATCGGTACGCCGTCGTAGTTCGTTGCATACGACACGAGCGGCCAGCCGTAATTTTTGCCGGGCTCGATCAGATTGAGTTCATCACCGCCGCGAGGGCCGTGCTCGAGTTCCCACAGCTGTCCGTTTGGAGCGAAAGCCAAACCGTATGGCGTGCGATGACCCGTCGTCCACGTTTCCGATGGCGTGAGGTTGGGCCCCGGGAAAGTGTACGTGCGAACGACGGGTGCGGTCTTGGCGAGTTCGGTATTACGCGGCGGATCGATCACGGGAACGGTTGCGGCGCCGATCTTGCCGGCCTGCGGATTTCCGGGCGCGGGTTTTCCGTCGAGTGTCAGGCGAAGAATTTTTCCGAGCGGCTGATCGGGATCCTGCGCCGGCGTCATGCGCTGGCGGTCGCCGACCGTCAGAAAAAGGAATTGCTTGTCGGGAGAGAACGCGACCGCCGCACCGAACTGTCCGCCGCGTCCGCGCTCACCGTCGCGCCAGATCACTTGAAGCCCGTCGAGGCTGGCGCTCGTCTCTGTCGTCGATAACTGGGCGCGCGCCAGCGCGAGGCTCGATCCCGGCGTGCTGGCGTCGCCCGGTTCGGAATATGTGAGATACACATTATGGTCGGTCGCATAATTCGGCGAGAGATAGACGCCGAGCATTCCGCCCTGTCCCTGCGACAATACCGGAGGCACGTTCGCCACCGGCGTTTTCGCGCCCTGCTGCGTGACGAGCCAGAGCGGACCGACCTTTTCGGTGATGAGCATCCGGCCATCGGGCAGGAACGCGATCCGCCAGGGGAGGTTGAACGTCGTCACCTGGGTCACGTTGAACGGCAAGTTCGATTCGGACGGCTGCGTCCCGGCGTTGAACTGCGCGTATGTCGCGGTCGAGACAACGGTGATCAGCAGAACTGCACGGCCGAACATCTTCATCGTAGTTTCCTCGCCTGGATGGTCCGCAATGACGAACACTAAGCACTCGATGCGGGGTCGTGCCAGAGATTGAGCCTTGCGTGACGGCACTTTATAAGGTAAAGTTCTCTGCACACACAACCACGAGACTCCGTGCCCCACTCATCCACAGACGCCGCCATCGCGCGGCGTGCGCTGCTCGGCGCCGGAATTCTCGGCATCATCGCAGACCCCCTGCTCCGAAACGGACCATGGGGCTTCGGATTGCTGCTGTGGATGGTCGCATTCGCAGTCACAATCATCGGTCTCGTTGGCATTGCCGACCGTGCGCTATCGCATGAGAGCCGCGTCTGGCTCGGAGTCGCGGTGCTCTTTGCGGCCGGATTGTCGTGGCGCGATTCCGACATGCTCCTGTTCTTCGATGTGCTCGCCATGCTGTCCGCGCTCACGCTGCTCGCGATGAGCATGAATGGCGTTCCCGTCGCGGGACTCGCGCTTGCCCGCGTCCGCGATTTGATCATCGCCGCGTTTGGAACCGGTCTCGACGTTGCGTTCGGCGTCGTTCCGCTCGTGATCCATAACGCTGAGTTCGGCAGCCGCGCCCGCGCAGCGAACTCGGGGAACGCCGGCCGGATCGCCAAGGCGTTCGTGATCACCGCACCGATACTCGCGGTTTTCACCGTGCTTTTTTTGCGCGCCGATCCGGTGTTCGGTTCATTCTTGAAGCTTCCCGATATCGATTTCGGTCAGCTGCTCTCCCACGTCGTCGTCGCCGGATTCTTCGCGTGGGTCGCCGCAGGCTGGCTGCGGCGCGTGTTCCTTGCGCCTCCGAGCGCGGGAGGCGCTCCACTCGATTCATTCCCGCTCACACTCGGAGTCACGGACGTCTCCCTCGCACTTGGCGCCCTCAACGTCCTCTTTGCGGCGTTCGTCGCCGTGCAGATCGGCTGGCTGTTCGGCGGCGAGGCACTCGTCATCAAGACGACCGGGCTCAGCTATGCCGAGTATGCCCGCCGGGGATTTTTCGAGCTGATGTGCGTGGCGGGACTCCTCCTTCCCGTGCTGCTTGGTGTTCAGGCGCTCGTACCAGAGTCCGATGCGCGCACCCATCGACTGTACCGGCGTCTTGCGCTGCCGCTGATCCTCCTGCTTGGCGCAGTGATGGTATCCGCTGGCGCGCGCATGAGCCTGTACGTCCGGTACTACGGCATCTCTACCGATCGACTTTACGCGACGGCGTTCATGATTTGGCTGGCGATCGTGTTCGTCTGGCTCGCATTGACCGTGCTCCGTGCGCGTCCGCGCGCATTTGCGGTCGGGGCGGTAGTCAGCGGGTTCATCATCCTGTTCACGCTGAATGCTTTGAATCCCGACGATCTCGTGGCCCGCACCAATCTCGCGCGCGGCGATATCGCAAGCGCCGGAACGACCGGCGCGGATTATCGATATCTGGCGTCGCTCGGCGGCGACGCGATTTCACCACTCGTCGCCGCGCTGACCGCACCGGGTGTTTCGTCCGACTCGGCCGGCACGCGCGACCGCTGCGACGCCGCGCGTATTTTGCTCAGACGCTGGACCGGCGACAGGCTCACTGAGAGTTCACGCAACTGGTTCCAGTGGAACCTGGCGCGGATGCGCGCAACGCGTGACGTGCGCGCGAGTGAAGCCAAGTTGCGGCAACTGGCCTGCCCGGCCTCTTCCGGGCGCTGACATACCGTGACCTAGTTGCCGCCCGACGCCGCATGCTTCGCGCCCGCCTTTTCGAAGTGCGTGGCGAACCAATCGAACATCCGTGTCCAGTGGTCGCGGAAATCGGCTTCGTTGCCGGCGCGTCCGGCACCGTGCCCGGCGTCGGCGTATTGCACCCAGACCGCTTCTCTGCCGAGCCGGCGCAGCGCGTAATACATCTCGCGCTCGTTCGTATCCGGCACATTGTAGTCCTGCTTGCCCGTGAGCATCAGCAGCGGTGTGTGAATACGATCGGCGAACATGATGGCCGAATGCTGGATGTACTTCATCGGCGCCTCCCAGAGCGTCGCGCCGATGCGGTCCTGTCCCTTCTCCGCCGCGTTGTAGTTGCGCGTGCCGATCTTCGGGCTGTCGCCGAGGAAGGAAATGATATCGACCTTCCCGGAGATGTTCACCGCCGCCGCGAAGCGATCGGTCTGCTCGATCAGCAGGTTGACGGCGTATCCGCCGTAGCTGGTTCCGAAGACACCGAGCTTCTTTTCGTCGACGAGCCCGCGGTCGATCAGCGAGTTGATCGCCGACAGCACGCCCTTCGACCATGCCTCGCCCGGATAGCCGATCTCGAGGTTCACGGACGGGTGCAGCACGAAGTAGCCGCGCGCCGCCATCATGTCCATCTGTTCGATGTAGCCGTTGTCGAAATAATTCTCGTACACCTCGGCGACGAGCGGATATTTCTTGCCCGGCTCGTAGTTCGTCGGGTAGTAGAGCACGCCGTTGAGTTTCTTGCCGTCGGCATCGCGATAACTGACGAGCTCCGTGCGAGCGAGCGCGACGCCGGCGAGCTGCGGGTTCAGCTGCGTGAGCGCGTGCGCGTCCTTGAAATCGCCGGTCGCGGTGTACAACTCGGCCGGATGCTCGCCGTCCGACCGCTCGAATACGAAACGCGAGCCGTCCTTTGACACCCGCCATCCACTGTAGAGATTCCCGTCCTGCGCGAGCGCCATCGACTGACGCGAAGCGATATCGAACTTCTCGATCCCCCGCGCCCAGCGATCTTTCGCCGAGCGCGAGAGGAAGATACTTCGCCCGTCCTCGCTCCATCCGACATAAGCGCGCGTCGGACGCGACGCGGAGTCTGCCTCGAACGGATAGACCATCGAAAGGGAATCGGTATTCACATCGAGCAGGTACCATCCGTCGCGCGAGCTGACGAGCAGCGCGTTCCCGTCCGGCCGCCAGTCGACGATCGTGTAGGACGCACGCGACGACGTGTCACCGCGCACGGCGGGCCGGCGATACTTCGCCGTGAGGTTCCTGGCGCTGTCGGTCCCGACGGATTTGAGCATTACGTTCCCGCGATCGTCGTAGGCGAATGCGGTGACGGTCTTGTTCCAGCGCGGCGCGACGCGGCGCTCCGACGGCTTCACGAGCGTATCGGGCTTTGCGCCCGCTGCGAGCGCGAGCTTGAACACGCCGAAGTCGCTGCCACCATTATTGTCGTACGTGGTCTTCTTCGGCTCGGTGGTCGAGTAGACGATGTACGAGCCGTCCGGCGAGAAGTCGACGCCCGCTCCGCCTCCGCGCCCGCCGCCGCTGAGGGGCGTCTGGCCAAGGACCTCGCGGGTCGACCCGTCTGCGAGCGAGACGATCGCCGGAACCTGCTGGTCGCTCATATTGCGGACGGCGTCCCATGAAAGAAACGGCTCGCGTGAATCCTGCACCGTAATCGGGCCCTGATCCATGTTGACGAACGCGGCGCGCGCCTTCGCGGCCCACCCGTCGGGGCGCAGCGTGATGAGCACGGACTTTCCATCCGGCGCCCATACGACGGGCGAGTTCGACGAGACCTGCTTGGTGGTCTTCAGCGCAACAGGTTTCACCTTTCCCGCGGCGACTTCGTAGATATTGAGCGACCAGTCGTCGCCCTTCTGTGCCAGAAATGCGAGCTTCGTCCCGTCCTTCGTGAACGTCGCGCCGCGAACCTGCACCTTCCCCGGCAGAATCGCGCGCGTTTGGCCATTGGTCGCGTCGATCAGTTCGAACTCGGCGAGCGACGGCGCGACATATGTCGGATCACCATAACGGGAATTGTCGACGCCCAGCGCATCGCGACGAACGCGCACGGTCACCGCGACGAACCGGCCGTCGGCGGTCGCATCCTCGACGCGCGACGAGCGAATGCTGAGCGCATCGTCGATGCCGAATGCGCGGAGGGTCGTCTGCTGTGCGCCCGCGCGTGATGCGACGGCGGCGCATGCGACCGCGAATATCGAACGAATGATGTGGCGTCGAAACATGGAAACCACTCCCGAAGAGTAGGCGTTGGAGGCGTACGATAAGAGTATGCCGACGGCACGCGTACGCGGCAACCGTCGGCATCTCTTTCCGCGCTCCATTGCGAACCCAGCGGAGTTATCGTACTTTACGGTACAAAGTACTCCGTTCTACGACATCGCGGAGCGAATCGCAGCTAGTTCTCCGTCGTCGTGATGACGACCGGCGGACGTTCCTTTTCAACTTCCTTTTCGACTTCGACGATTTTTTCTTTTTCGACCACGACCACCGGCTGCGCCGCCGCCGGCTTTTCCACTACGACCGGCGGTTCTTCGACCACAGTGACTTTCGTCATTTTCAGATCCTTTGTTTACGAGAGAGAGTGTTTCGCTACCGAATGACCGTTGTCGTGCTCTTGCCGTCGCCTTTGCGCGAAGCTGCGACCGCGAGGATGATGATCAGGACTACTGCGACGGCGCCGACGCCAATCCATACCGGGTCCGCGTACCACACGGTGTGTGTAGCCGGCGTCGAGACGTCGACCTTGACGTCCTGTGCGGCCAGTGCCGTGCGGGCGGTCGCGAGAGAGATTGCCGCTCCAAGCGTCAGTTGCGTGCCTGAGATTCGCATATGTACCTCCCTAGTGAGGAGCAGTGGAAGGATTGTCCTCTCACCTTGAATTCGAAGGGTATGATGCTGTGCGCGAAACCGCTGTCGCACGAATGAACTAATGCAAATGGGAGCGATCGCTTTGATCACCGAACAATTCGGCCAGATCGATATTTATCTGTTCGATCAATTGCTGCGCGGCCGCATCGCGCCCGGCATGCGCGTGCTCGATGCCGGATGCGGCACGGGGCGCAACCTCGTTTACCTATTGCGCGAGGGGTATGAAGTTTTCGGCGCGGATACGAGCGCGGCGGCGATTACAAACGTGCGCGGTCTCGCGGCGCGACTCGCCCCCGCCCTGCCGGAAGACAATTTCCGCGCCGAAGCGCTCGGCGCGCTCTCGTTTCCGAAACAGTTTGTCGACGCGGTCATTTGCAGCGCGGTCCTGCACTTCGCGATCGACGACGCCGAGTTCAATCAGATGTTGCGCGGATGCTGGGATGCGCTCAAGCCGGGCGGCGTGTTCTTCTGCCGGCTTGCGTCGTCGATCGGATTATACGGACGCGCGAAATCGCTCGGCGGGCGCCGCTATCGGCTCCCCGACAATTCGGAGCGTTATCTCGTCGACGAACCGCTGCTCATGTCGCTGACGACGGAGCTCAACGGTGAACTCCTCGATCCGCTCAAGACGACGGTCGTTCAGGGTCAGCGATGCATGACGACATGGGTGCTGCGCAAACGCTGATCTATCTGAATACCTGCTCGTCGCCCGACGGCCCGTAGGTCGCAGCAACCTTCGCGCCGAGCAGCCGGAGATATACGGTCATCTGTCCCCGGTGATGCACCCAGTGGCTGAACGTATCCTGAACCGCCTGGTATCGCGGAACCGCCTGCACGACATTTCCGCCGGCCTTCAGTTGCCACGGTGTGTTGAAATGCTCTTCCGATGCTCCCTTCAGCGCGGCGCGCGCAGCTTCCACCGACGCGTCCAGCGCTTTGACGAGCGCGTCGCTGGTCGTCTTGGGCTCGTTCTTCATGCGAGACCCGTCTTTCGGCGCGATATCCAGTTCGTCTTTGGTGACGATCATCGCGACCCACGAAGGGATGGTCGCGACCATGTCAGAGAGATATCCGAATTGCATCGACTTGTCGTGCGGTTTCCAATCGTATTTATCCGCCGGGACGTGCAGGAGGACCGCGCGACTGCGATTGGCTTCGCGATCGAGTTCACTGAGAAAGTATTCGCCGAGTTTCATGTGGAGTCCTCAAAGTTTTTGACGCTGAGTCAAGCTCGGTTCGTCTTCGGCCGCGCGGTATCGCCCGATTGAGCTAATATTGTGCGAACCAACCTTCCGAGGCCATCGTGGATTACGCTGAGGCGCTGACGCTCTACGAAAAACTCGTCGCCACCAGCGCGCTCGTACAGCGCAAAGGCGACACGGTTCCGTACACGTCGCTCAACGGAAACATGCAGAGCGCGCTTCACAAAGACGGCACCGTTGCGCTGCGTCTGCCTTCGCCGGCGCGTGAAAGTTTTCTCAGGAAATACAAGACGACACTGGCGGCCCACTATGGAGTGGTGCAGCCGGAATACGTCGTGGTGCCCGACAAGTTGCTGGCGAACACCCCGGAGCTCAAGCCGCATTTCGCGGCGAGCGTCGCCTACGTCGGCTCGCTCAAGTCGAAGCCGACGACCGGGGCGAAGGCCAAGGCGAAGCCGAAAGGCCCCGCCAACCGATGATGCAGGCCGTCCGCCATCCGGCGCTCGTTCGAGCGACGCACTGGATCACGACACTCGCCTTTCTCGCCCTGCTCGTCACCGGCGTGGAGATTCTCATTTCCCATCCGCGGTTCTATTGGGGCGAGACAGGCAATGTGAACGAGCAGCCGCTGCTCGCCATTCCCATCCCGACATCGCGCTCCACGATACTCAACGGCTACACCATTACGCTCCACGATCAGAACGGATGGAGCCGGTATTTGCATTTCGAAGCGGCGTGGATCGTCGTGATCACCGGACTCGTTTATGTCGCCTACGGACTGTCCCAGGGACATTTCCGGCGGAATGTCGTCCCCGCAGCCGCGGATCTGGCGCCGAAAGCGCTGGCGCGCGAAAGCGCGCGACACATGCGGGTGTGGCAGCCGGGCAACGACGACGCATGGTCGTACAATGCGCTGCAGCGCCTTGCGTACTCGGTGGTGATCTTCGTGCTCTTCCCGCTGATCATCTGGACGGGACTCGACATGTCACCGGGATTCACGTCGGTGTTTCCGGGCGCGGTGACGATTCTCGGGGGACGCCAATCGGCGCGGACACTGCATTTTGTCGTGACGGTCCTGCTCGTCGCATTCGTCATCGTCCATATTGCGATGGTTTGGTTTGCGGGGTTTCGCGCACGCGTCGGCTCGATGATCACGGGACGGCTTTCAAATACGGAGGAGCGCGCATGAGCAACATTTCGCGACGCAAGCTCATCACCACCGGACTTGCCGCAGCGGCGGGAGTCGCCGGCCTCGGCGCAGCCGCAAAACTCGCGGGCGCGCGGGGCCTCATTCCGCCGGACGCGGACGTTCCGTTCGGCGCCGGCGAGTCGCTGACGTACGCGGCACAGCGGCTCCTGAACCGTCACTCGCGGGCGCAGGAGTTTTCGCGCGAACAGATTTCGAAGAAACCGTTTGCAAACGACGCCGGCACCTTACCCGCCGAATTCGCGGCGCTCGAGGCGGGAAGGTTTGCGGGCTGGCGCGTGACGATCGACGGCATGGTCGCGCGCCCGAAAATGTATTCCGTCACCGAACTCAAGCTCGGCGTCAGCCGGAGTCAGATTACGATGGTCGCGTGCGAAGAAGGGTGGGATTACATCGCGGAGTGGACGGGCATTCCGCTCGAAAGCCTGCTGCTGGATGTCGGGGCGCTTCCGGCGGCGCGATATGTGGTCTATCAGTCGATCCAGCCGGATTGGTACGAAAGCATCGACATGGATGATGCGACGCACCCCCAGACCATTCTCGCCTATGGCATGAATGGCGCCGATCTGCCGGTTCCGTTCGGCGGACCCCTGCGCATGCGCGTCCCGCGTCAGCTCGGTTACAAGAGCGTGAAATACATCACGCGGATCACTGTGACGGACGACGTGAAAAAATTCGGCAAGGGCACGGGCGGCGTCGATTCGGACAACGGGTACGCATGGTACGCGGGGATCTGACGCCGCGCTGCATGGTCCGCACATGACATCGACTGGACCGGCAATCGGGCCGGCCGCCGATCACGAGACCGCCGCGCTCGCCGCGCTGATGCGCGATACGATCCGGCGGCTCACGTATTACAACGAACGAGCGATCGCCGCGGAGCTGGACAAGTATACGGCGGAAA
>DASYSH010000347.1:0-19613 GCA_036003525.1 Gemmatimonadaceae bacterium
CGCGATGCTCGAGATGAACACGCTCATGACCGAGCTGAAGGACCGCCGGCTCGGCGCGCTCGAGGCGACGGCCCTGCTGCAGCGCGTGATGGCGGAGATCGACGTGGCCGTACTCGCGTTCGACGACGCCGGCGCGCTGCGCCTCGTGAACGCGGGCGGCGAGCGATTGCTCGGCCAGCCGTCGGAGCGCCTGCTCGGCCGCCGCGCGGATGAACTGGGGCTCGCCGACTGTCTTGAAGGCGATGCACCGCGCGTGATGGAACTCAGCGCGGGCGCACAACGCAAACGCTATGAAATGAGACGCGGACTGTTTCGGCAGGGCGGACGTCCGCACCAATTTGTTGTGCTCGCAGACGTGAGCCGGGCACTCCGCGAAGAAGAGCGGCTTGCGTGGCAGCGGCTGATTCGCGTGCTTGGCCACGAAATTAATAATTCGCTGACGCCGATCAATTCGTTGGCGGAGCGGTTGAACACGCTGCTCAAACGTTCACCGCCGGAAGGTGAGCTGCGTGAAGATTTGCAGCGCGGGCTCGGCGTGATCGCGAACCGGTCGGAGGGACTTACGCGTTTTCTTGCGTCGTATACGAAGCTCGCGAAGCTGCCGCCGCCGACCTTCGCGAGCGTCGACGTCGCGGCACTCGTGCAGCGGGCCGTCCGGCTCGAATCGCGATTGAAAGTCGACGTCGTGCCCAGTGCGGATTTGACACTGCAGGCGGACGGTGATCAGCTCGACCAGCTGCTGATCAATCTGATCGCGAATGCCGTCGACGCAGCGAGCACCACCGGCGGCGGGGTGCGCGTGAAGTGGGAGACGCGAGACGATGTGTTCGAGCTGACGGTGCAGGACGACGGTCCGGGATTGCCGGATTCCGCGAACTTGTTCGTTCCTTTCTTCACGACGAAACCCGGAGGGACCGGCATCGGCCTGGTGCTCTCCCGCCAGATCGCGGAAGCGCATTCAGGCACGCTCGTGCTGGCGAACCGCGCCGACGCGCGCGGCTGTGAGGCGCGGCTCACGCTCCCTCTCGAGAGCTGACACAAACCGTTCGGGCGGGCGCAGTGTCGTACAGCCATGGACTCGATCCTGTTCGACCTTCGGTATGCCGCGCGGCGTCTCCGGCATTCCCCCGCTTTCACGCTCGTCGTCGTCCTCACGCTCGCGCTCGGCATCGGCGCGAATTCGGCAATTTTCAGCGTCATCAACACGGTGCTGCTGCGGCCGCTGCCATATAACGATCCCGGCCGGCTCGTCACGATCTACCATTATTATCCGCGGCAAAAGATGGAGGCGCCTGTGTCGGCGCCCGGATTCAAGGACTACCGCGATCGCACGCACGATTTCGAAAGCGTGGCGGTCGAGAATAATTGGAATGTGAATCTCACCGGCGTCGGCGAGCCGGAGCGGCTACAGGGATCGAAAGTCAGCGCGCTCTTTTTCCCGACGCTTGCGGTCGCGCCGCTGCACGGCCGGGTGTTTCGTCCGGACGAGGATGCGATCGGCCACAATCATGAAGTGGTGCTGAGCTACGGATTGTGGCAGCGCGATTTCGGCGGCGAGCTATCGGCGATCGGCAAGCAGGCGTCGTTCAACGGCGAGTCATACGACATCGTCGGCGTCATGCCGCCGGGATTCGTCGATCCATGGAGCAGTCTGGCGGAACTGTGGACGCCGCTCGCGCTCGATCCGGCCCTCTTTGTTCCCCGCAATTACACGAATGAATTCATGCCGCTCACGGCGCGCCTGAAGCCCGGCGTGACGATCGATCAGGCGGTGAGAGACATGACGGCGTTCGCCGAAACGCTGAGGAAAGAGAATCCGGACCGGTTCTCGACGAGCTGGACGCTCGAGGTGAAGTCGCTCAACGATGTGAGCACGGGACCGATTCGGCCGGCGCTGCTCGTGCTGCTCGGCGCGGTGGGTTTCGTTCTGCTCATCGCGTGCGCCAACGTCGCGAACCTCATGCTCGCGCGCGCGGCGGCGCGGCACAAGGAAGTTGCGATCCGCACGGCGCTCGGTGCGGACCGCTGGAGCCTGGTGAAGCAGCTGCTCACCGAAAGCGTGATGCTGTCGATGATCGGCGGCGCGGTCGGCCTGTTGCTTGCGTACGCGAGCATTCGCGGGCTCGTCGCGATGAATCCGGGAAATATTCCGGGGATCAAGGATCTGACGATCGATATGCGCGTGATGCTGTTCACGCTCGTGATCTCGCTCGTGACGGGCGTGGTGTTCGGCCTGGTGCCCGCGCTGCAGACGTCGCGTGAGAATTTGCACGTGACACTGAAGGAAGGCGGACGTTCGGGCACCGCGGACCGGAACGGACAGCTGCTGCGCCGGGTGCTGGTGGTGAGCGAAGTCGCGCTCGCGCTGACGCTGCTTGCTGGTGGGGGACTGCTCGTCCGGAGCTTTGCAAAATTGCAGGGCGTCGATCCGGGATTCAAAACGGCGAACGTGCTCACGTTCGGGCTCGCGCTTCCCGCGGCGCGCTACAAGACGGACACGGCTCAGGCGCAGTTTTACGACGCGGTGATTCCGCGGATTGCGCAGGTTCCCGGCGTGAAGGCTGCGGGCGCGACCTCGACGATGCCGTTCGGCGGCGGATGGTCGACGGGAAGCTTCAACGTCGAAGGCTTCGTCGTGCCGCCGAAGACGAACGGACCGTGGGGGGATATTCGCGCCGTCGCAGGCGATTTCTTCGGCACGATGCAGATTCCGCTGATCCGTGGACGAGTGTTCAACCAGAGCGATGCGGTCGGCTCGCTGCGCGTCGTGGTGGTCGACGAAGAGTTCGTGCGCCAGTTCTACAAGCCGGGTGAAGATCCGATCGGGAAGCGGATGTATTTCGAGAATACGATTACCGACAGCACGAGATTCAGGACGATCATCGGCGTGGTGGGACACACGAAGCACGAGGGACTCGACGCCGCGCCGCGCGTGCAGCTGTATTTCGATGAATCACAGGCGCCATTCGGAATGAACGCGATGCAGGTCGCGGTGCGCACGTCCGGAGATCCCAAGACGTATGTGACCGCGATTCGAAATGCGATTCACGAAGTCGATCACGACATGCCGATGTCGAAGGTGAGCACGCTGGATGTGCTCGTCGACAACTCGATGGGACAGCGCCGGTTGTCCGCGGTGCTGCTCGGTGTGTTCGCGGGACTCGCGCTGCTGCTCGCCTCGATCGGAATTTACGGCGTGATGTCGTACACGGTCGCGCAGCGGACGCGTGAACTCGGTGTGCGCGTGGCGCTCGGCGCATCCACCGGAAGCGTGCTCAGCCTGGTCATGCGTCAGGGAATGACGATCACGCTCATCGGCGTGGGCATCGGGCTCGCGGGCGCGTTCGGCCTCACGCGATTGATCGCGACGCAGTTGTTCTCCGTGAAAGCAACTGATCCGGCGACGTTCCTTTCAGTTACCGGTGTGCTCGTCGTGGTGGCAGTTGCTGCGACGCTCGTCCCGGCATTGCGCGCGACGCGGATCGATCCGCTGGAGGCGTTGAGGCAGGAGTGATCGTCTGCTCGGGAGCTAAACAAGTTCTTGGGGACAGACTTACCCCTTTTGCCACGGATTACACGGATTCTTTAAGGGCGATTTTCACTGATACTGCAAGTACTTGGGGGAACTACAACGACAACAAAATCGCTGTTGCAGTTGCAGTTCCCCCAGAAAAGCAGTTGTAGTATCTGCGAAAATCGCCCTTTGAAAATCCGTGTAATCCGTGACAAAGGGGTAAAACTCTCCAAGAGCACTTGCCCTCCGAAGCGCTCGAATCAGAACTCCTTCCTCGCTCCGGCCTGATCGGCACCAACCCGCCCGGCGGTGATCTCGGCGCGATGATAGTTCTCGCCCTTGATCGGAACGCCCGCGAGGCGGCGAAGCATGTTGATCTGACCGACATGAGTGAGCGCGTCGGCGATCGGGCCCTGGAAGAGCGCGCCGGCCGATTCACTGAGCGGTGCGCCGGAGGCGATGCGCGCATCGAAGCGGCCGAGCGTATCATGGAAACGGGCACTGTCCGCGGCCCACGACTGCGGCTCCGTGTTGTTCCACGCCTGCTTGCCGTCGCACAATGTGAGCGCCCAGTCGAGCAGGTCGCCGATATGCGCGAGGATCTGGCCCGGAGTTTTCGGCGGCTCGCCGATCTTGAACGACGAAAAACTTTCCGGCGCGCCGCGGATTGCCTTTCCGCCTCGGTACGCGAGTGTCGCGATCGTGTGGCGAAGGAGCGCGCGTTCCGGGTCGATCGCATTCGTGATCATGTGCGTTTCATCCTCGTGATCAAAACCGCAGTGAGAGACAGCTCAACCCGCCATCCATCTTCTGAAACTCGCTCATGTCGAGCACGAGCGCATCATAGCCAAGCTGTTCAAGCGCGCGCCGCATGCCTGGAAATCCCTCCGGCACCAGCACGCGGTCGTTCACGCGAACGCAATTCGCGGCATACTCTTCGCCGCGCGGCACACGCACGAGCTCGAAGCTCTTAAGCGCTTGATGGCCGGCAACCGAATCGATGGCAACGATCCGGTTGTCGCCAAGCGATGCGATGCCGCTCTTGAGATGCAGAATATCGGACACCTCGCGAATGTCGATGCACGAAGCTGTGTACCGGGCTTTCTCGAGCAGCGCTGCGAGCTGGGCCGCGCCGTCCCAGTTGGTGCGCTGCGACACGCCGATAAAAAAATGTGCGCCGGTGTCGCAGATGTCCCCGCCGTCCAGCGTGCCCGGCGATTCAATCGCCGCCAGCTTCAGCCCGAATGAAGCGAGCGCATCGCCGATCGCGGCGACCTCGCCGGCACGGCTCGGCGCGCCGGGACGCGTAAGCACATTGCAGCGCGCAGAGAGAACCGCGGCATCCTCGACGAACGTCGCATCGGGGTACGCTGGGTCTTCCGGCAGCCGCGTCAGCGTCAGGCCGCACGTCTCGAGCGCCTCGCAGTATCGCGCGTGCTGCTCGAGCGCGCGCGCGAAATCCGGCGTGCCGAGCGAAACCGAAGTGAGACCATCAGCGAAATTCGAGCTCGGCGGGCGTACGATCGCCCTGGTGAAGCGAAATGACATTACAGGTTCACGACTTCACGCCAGCGATCGGCGATCGCGGCATGGCCGGCGATCGTGGGGTGCACGCCGTCGCCGAGCCAGTATGATGCGGGCGCGGTCTTGGCGAGCTGCGTGAACATCGACTGCAACGGGATGAACGTGGCGTTCAAGCCCTTTGCCACCCGCGCGGCGGCAGCGCGGCGTTCGTCGAACTCGGGAAACCATTGCTCATTCACGGCGCCGGTCATCAGCACGAACGGCTCCAGAATCACCAGGCGCACGGCGGGCAGCGCAAGCAGCGTGCCCTTGAGCAGCTCGTGATACTGCGACTCATAGTCCGCGACCGTGCCGTTCGAGTTGCCGTTCAGCTTGTGCCATAAATCGTTCACGCCGACCAGAATGCTCAGGATGTCCGGCTTCAGCGCAATCGTGTCCGTCTCCCAGCGCGCCTGCAGCTGCGGAACCTTGTCACCGCTCACGCCGCGATTGAGGATTTGCAGGCCGCTGTCAGGATGCGCGCGCATCATGTGCGATGCGGCGATCAGCGGATATCCGCCGCCGAGCGCGCCGGCATTGTTCGCGCCGGCAACGGTGCGATTGCGGCCAACGTCCGTGATCGAATCGCCCTGAAAAAGAATGACTGGCATCATCCCTTCCGGTTCGGGACTTCCTTATTGACCACATCGGTGCGGTAGTGCTTGAATCCGCGCGCGACATAATGATCGAATGCTTTCGGATGATCGAGGCTGCACGTGTCGAGGATCACGCGCTTCGCGCCGGCGCCCCACGCCGCTTCCGTCGCGGCGGTGAGCATGTGTCCGCCGAGTCCCTTGCCGATGTACGCGCCGATCATGCCGAAATATTTGATCTCGATGGTGCCGTCTCCGTGCCGGTAGAGTTCGAAATAGCCCGCGGGGATTCCGTCGACCGCGAGCACGTACGTGTCGATGTCGGGACGCGCGACATACTCGCGCCACTTGTCGAGCGGCCAGCTCAAACGGTCGATCCACGAATATTCGCGGCCGACCGCGGCATAAAAGAACTGGTTCAGCTCCGGCATCGGCTGCGGCACGCGCGTGACGGTGACGCCGGGGATCGACGCGCGCTTGGGGCGCAGCTCGTCCGGCGTGTTCATTTCAAGATATTTGATGGTGACGTCGGTCAGCGGCATGGGTTAAACTGTCATATATGACAGAACGCGTCTACTACACTGATTCCAGATTGGTGGAATTCACGGCGCGGGTCGTCGAGGTTGCCGGCGAACGCGTCTATCTCGACCGCACCGCATTCTATCCGACGTCGGGCGGCCAGCTGTTCGACACCGGCACACTGGGCGATGCACGGGTCGTGGATGTCGTCGACGAAAAGGAGCGCATCGCGCACATACTCGAGAAGCCCGCGCGCTTTTCCGCGGGAGACGAGCTGAAGGCCCGCGTCGACTGGACGCGCCGCTACGATCACATGCAGCAGCATACGGGCCAGCATCTGCTCTCCGCCGTATTCGAGGAATTGTTCGGCCACAAAACCGTCAGCGTGCATTTCGGCGACGAATCGTCGACGCTCGACCTCGACGCGCCGTCGCTCTCGAAAGAACGCGCGCTGAAGGCGGAGCGCCGCGCGAACGAGATCGTTTTTGAGAACCGCCCGGTTTCCGTGAAATTCGAGGACTCCGCTTCCGCCACAGGGCTGCGCAAGGAAGTCGACCGCACCGGTGAACTGCGCATCGTGGAAATCGCGGGCATCGACCGGAGCGCATGCGGCGGCACGCACGTGCTCGGCACGGGAGAGATCGGACCGATCGTCGTGCGACGGATCGAGAAATACAAACAGTCGACGCGTGTGGAGTTCATTTGCGGATGGCGCGCGCTCGCCCGTGCGCGCGCGGACTTCGACGCGCTTTCGACGATGGCCGCGTCGTTCACCGCCGCGATCGATGAAGTGCCCGCGCTGGTGGCGGCGCAGGCCGCTCATCTCAAAGAAGCGGAAACCGACGCGCGCAAACGCGGCGAAGAGCTTGCGAAATATCAGGCACGCGAGCGTTACGACGCCGCGACTCCCGATGCGAGCGGGATCCGCAAGATTTCTGAAACGGCGTCATCGATGGACCCGCTGCGGGCGATGGCGCAGGCGATCGCGCTTCTTCCCAAAGTGATCTATACCGGCAGCGTGGCGTCACCTCCGGGAATTGTTTTCGCGGCATCGGCGGATTCCGGTGTGAACGCCGGCGAACTCTTGAAGGCGGCGCTCAGCGCAAACGGCGGACGCGGCGGCGGATCGCCGCGCGTCGCGCAGGGAACTGTTCCCGATGCCGCGGCACTTCAAAGAGTGACGAACACGCTCGCGAGCTAGGCGATCGTCAGCGGCACTGCGAGAGCACTCGCCGCGGGCCCGGCGAATACGGAAATAGATCACGCGCAACGAGCGCATGCGGCCGCGCTTTCGCACACTGGCCGCGTCCGGCGAAATAATCCGCCGCGCGCATTTGGATCCGGTACGAGCCCGCGTCTTTCGCGGCCGCCGCTTCGATCGCGGACGTTTCATACAGCCGCATCGCCTGAATGCGGCGGGCACTGAAGAGACATGCGAGAAATGTGAACGCAGCGAACGCGCCCGCGAGAATCAGACGCCGCGCGTTCAGCCTCGGCGCGTCACCGCTTTCCGAATCCGATGTGAGCAGCGCGCCGGCGGCGGCCCACACGACGATCGATGGCGTCGGCAGCAGCAGCACCGCATCGAACGCGCCTTCGAGCGCGGCGATCAGCACGACTCCGCCGCCCGCGAGCGCGGCGAGCCGCTCATGCGGTTCGCGACCGGGATCGTACCGGGCGGTCAGCGCGCCCACCAACAGCATCAGCACGAACGCCGCCAGCGCGAGAAACGCCGGCACGCCGCGCTCGGAAACGGCGGCAACCCAGTCACTGCTCGGCCACGGGTTCGCGGCCATCCCGGTCGTTTCGGAAAGCGACGGATCGTTCGGCGAAGCGAATTTCGGATAAATCACCGGCCAATTTCCGGGGCCGACTCCGAGCACAGGATGGACGAGCGCCATCTTCGCGGAATTTTCGTATTGCGCCACACGGCCGCGGCCGCTGCCCTGCTGATAGTCGACGACGCCCCTGACTGAATCGAGGTACGGACTGTCGCTCTTCCAGTCGAGGGAGTTGGGCAGCACGATGGCGAACAATACTCCGGCGCCGATCGCCGCCAGCGCGATCGTCATCCTCCGCCGCACGGCGGAATTCTCGAGGAGCGTCGATCCGGTAAACGCGACAATTCCGCCGAGCACCACGCTGATCGCGACCGCGAGCCACGCGGCGCGCGTACGCGAAAGAACGAGCGCCGCGGCGCAGGCGCCGAGCGCGACGGTCCAGAAAATCGTCCCGCGTTTTCCGCGCGCGCCGGCAATGCACCAGAGCACGAGCGGCAGTCCCGCCGCTGTGAGATGCGCCATGAAATTTCTATTGCCGAACGTTCCACCCGGCGCGCGGTTGAGCGCGGCGAACTCCATCTTGATCCCGTACGCCTGCGCGAGCCCCGTCAGGGCGCCGATCACGACGACGAGCGCCAGCACTTTCGTGAGCGCGGGCGCGAACCCGGCGGACGCAGCGGTGCGCGCGGACCAGAAAATCACCGCGCTGCTGGCGGAGATCGTCAGTGCGCGAAACGCGACGGGGTGGTTCGTGGCGAACAGCGCGGAGACGGCCGAGATCGAAAGCCACGCGATCAGCGCGAGATCGGCCCGGTTGAGCGAGAACGATCGCGCGCCTGCGAGCGCGGCAATACCCGCGATGAGCGCTGTCGCGTGAAGCGCGAGCTCTTTCGGCGCAAAAAAGCGGTCGAGATCGAACGACCGGTACGGGAGCACCCAAAGCACGCATGCCAGCGCGCCCGCGCCGAGCGCGAGGAGCAGGATCATCCCGAGCACGGGAGCATTTGGCTTACTTGGCGCGTACATTAATGGGTAGCCGTAACCGAACCGAAGAAAAAACGGAGGGCAGATGGCGATGTACGACGATAAGAAGATTCAGAATCTGGTGAAGAAGCTCACCAAGATGCCGAAGCCGAAGACCGAACCTGGAAAAACGTACGACAAAACCGCGCCTCAGCGCGGCGTCGACGAAAATGAACTGGAGCGGGACAAGTTCTTCAAGGAGATGAAGCGGCGCGAGTTCTAGGGCAACCGAAGCATCGTACGCGTCGAATCCGGCGAGCCGTCATTCGGCGCGGGCGCGAGCCCGAGAATGTGCGCCATGAGATCGTAGACGTGGATGTTCTGAAAGGGCTTCACGACGAGTCCCGATTTGAACGCCGGGCCTGACGCAATGAAGAGCGCGCCCATATCAGGAAGCGTGTTGTCGTAACCGTGTTCCCCTCCCCCCGCGCGCGAAGGATTGCGCTGGAACCGGTCGTGTGAGCTGATCGTCCAGCCTTCGTCCGCAATGCCGACGATCGCGGGGATGCGCGAGCTGGCCTGATAATGAAGCCGCGCCGGAATCTCCGGCTTGCGATATACGGCGAAGTGCGGATTCGCTCCGTGCAGATGCTCGTACGCGTAACGTTCGTGTCCCGCCTTTGGCGCGACGAGCGCGATCGCGCCCCAGTCGATCACGTCGACGCTGTCCAGCGAGACGTAGTCGTCGATGAACACGACGCGCGACTGGCTGATCGCCGCCATGCCATGATCGGCGAGCACGATGATATTCACGCGCCCATTGAGGTTCATCCGCGCGATGCCGTCGACGATCGCGCCGACTGCGCTGTCGACTCGAGCGATCGCCGAATCCGTCTGCGGCGCATCGGGGCCGAGCAAGTGGCCGAAGTGATCGACGTCCGAGAAGTACTGCGTGATCAACCGCGGCGCGCTGTCGGGAGGGAGCGCGAGCAGCGACAGCACTTCGCGCACGCGCGCAGCGCCGGAAAGGCTGTTGTCGAACTTCTTCCACCAGCTCGGACGCATGCCCTCGATCGGCGCTTCGGAACCCGGCCATGACATCGGCGCCGCGCGTTCATGCTGCCGTTCGGCGGTATTCCAGATCGGTTCGCCGCCCCACCAGCGCGCGTCGCGCACCGCGGGGTTGTCGCCGATGCCGAATTTTCCGAGCACCGGATCCACCATGTTGTTGCTGATGATCCCGTGATGCTCCGGCAGCAATCCGGTGACGATCGTGTAGTGATTCGGGAATGTGATCGACGGAAACGAGGGCACCATGCGTTCGGCGCGGACACCGTGCGCGGCGAGCGCGCGAAGATTCGCCGCCTGCGGGCGGTTGAGATAGTCCCAGCGGAATCCGTCGATCGAAATCAGCACGAGCGATTGCTTTGCTTGTGCAGCGGGCGCTGTCGTGCTTGCGCCGGCGCATGCCGAGGCGGCGAATGCGAGCGCGAGAAAATATGCGCTACGTTTTCTTTGCACTGGCATCCGCCGGCTTTTCATCGAGCGTGAGCATCCGGCGCAGCACCTTGCCGATCAGCGATTTCGGAAGATCCTTTCTGAAGACGACTTTCGCCGGCACCTTATAGAACGCGAGATGCTGCTTGCAGAACTCGCGAATGTCGTGCTCGGTGGCGGTCGCACCCGGTTTCATCACGACGAACGCGACAGCGATTTCGCCGTGCGCCGCGTCCGGAAATCCGCGCACGCCGACCTCAAGCACGCCCGGATATTTCGCGATCGCCTCTTCGAGCTCGCGCGGCCATACCTGCATGCCGTTGGCCTTGATCAAATCTTTCTTGCGATCGATGAGAAAGACATAGCCGTCTTCGTCGAGGCATGCGAGATCGCCGGTGCGCAGCCACACGACGCCGTCGGCGTCTTTGAAGATCATCGCGGCGGTTTCTTCTTCATTCCGCCAGTAGCCCTTCATGATCTGCGGGCCGCGAAGGAGCATTTCACCTTCTTTCTTGATTTCCATCTCCTTGAACGGATCGTCCGCGTCGACGATCCGAACGAAGACGTCCGGCACCGGCATTCCAACCGATCCGATCTTCGACGGCCCTTTCACCGGGTTCACGCACGCCGCAATCAGCGATTCCGTGAGACCGTAGCCCTCGATGATTTTCGCGCCGGTGACGTCTTCGAAATTCTTCTTCGTTTCGGCCAGCAGCGGCGCCGCGCCGCTCGCGCACACCTTGAGCGACGAGAAGCTCACGCTTTTGCTTTTCACCCGCGGGTGATTCAGCAGCGCGTTGTAGAGCGTCGGCACGCCGGCAAACGCCGCGGGCTTCACCTTCGCGATGCTGCTCACGATGTCATTGAGATCGCGCGGGTTCGGAATCAGCGAGATCGGATTATGACCGATCAGGCAGATCGACTGCACCGCGCACGCGCCGTACGAATGAAAGAGCGGCAGCGGCATCATGTAGACGCTTTCCCACGGAACGATCGAATCGCCGAGCCACGCCTGGAGCTGCAGGCCGCTCATCACCATCGACTGGTGCTCGCCCATAACGCACTTCGGCGTGCCGGTCGTCCCGCCGCTCATCAATAGAATGGCGGTGTCTTCGGGCGCGGGCGGCGCCTCCGATGTCCTCTTTCCCGAAAATTTCCGCAGCAGCTCCGGCATGCCGAGGTCGCCGTCGCGGTGCGTCACGCGGTAGCCGCCCTTCCCTTCCATGAACAGGGTGAACACGAGCTTGAGGAGCGGCGGGAAGTACTCCTTGATGTTCGTCGTGACGATCCGTTTCACCGGCGTATGCGCCTGCACTTTCTTCAGGCGCTCGTAGAACGAGCTCAGCGTCACGACGATGCTGGTATCGATCGTGGTGAGTGGGCCGGCGAGTTCTTCCTCGGTATAGATCGGATTCAGCGGCGCGAACACGGCGCCGATTTTCCAGGCGGCGAACTCGACGATGAAATATTGCGGACAGTTCGGCAGCATCGCCGCGACACGGTCGCCGCGTTTCACGCCCAGCGATATGAGCGCGGCGGCAAATTCGTTTGATGTACGCTCCAGTTCGGCGAGCGAAAATGGGCGGCCCTTGAACAAGAAAGCCGGATGCTCCGGCCGCTCGCGCACGCTGTCGGCGAGGTAGTCGAGCAGCGTGCGGTGCGGATACGGCGCGAGGGTCTGCGGAACCCCGGCGTCGTAGTGCGCCAGCCACGGATTGGCAGAGCGGTTACCGCCCTGTTCGCCGGTCATCGGTGCGCGTCGAGAGCGTTCGCGATACTTTCCACGATCTGTCCCTCCCCATTCAAGACCGCTTCAGGCAACTTCACGAATATGCATTCCCGTGGCTCGCGCGACGCGCGCACCGGCGCTCATGGGAATGTAATCGCCGGCTCGCCGGAACTCGCGCGCTGGTTACACGGTAACGACATCAGGCTGAACTGAAAAACCGCGACACAGGAGTTTCGAAGACCGTGCGCAATTATTTTCGCGTTCTTTCCGCTATTTCGCTGATCGGCGCCTCGTTGCCGGCAGCCGCGCAGCAGCAGGCGGCGCCGAAGTTCGACAGAACGGGCGCGCGCGACACGTCGATTTTCGCGCCGCTCGTTTTTCCGACGCCGTCGTCGACGCGCGCCGCGAGCGGAGCGCCCGGCGCGCATTACTGGCAAAACCGCGCGGATTACGATCTCAGGGCGACCATCGACACCGCGACCAAATCCGTGTCCGGTGAGATGACGTTCCGCTACACGAACAACTCGCCCGACACGCTCACGTACATATGGATGCAGCTCGAGCAGAACGCGTTCAGGAAAAACTCGCTGAGCTCGCAGGTGTTTTCGCAGGGCTCGCGCTGGAATCCGGGCGCATTCGACGGCGGTGACAGAGTCACGCGTGTCGAACAAGTTCTGACGGGCGCGGGCGGCGTGAAGAAGCGCGTGCCGATCACGACCCGCGAAGGCGAAACATTGATGAAGATGCCGCTCGCCGAGCCGCTCGCGCCGGGCAGGACGGCGACATTCGAGATGGCGTGGAATTTTCTCGTGCCCGAGCACGGCGCCGATCGCATGGGCCGCGACGGTTCGCTGTATGAAATCGCACAGTGGTATCCGCGCGCGGCGGTGTACGACGATCTTCGCGGCTGGAACAACGATCCGTACGTCGGCCAGGGCGAGTTCTATCTCGACTACGGCGACTACAATGTCTCGGTGACGGTACCGGCGGGCTACATCGTCGCGGCCACGGGTATCCTCGAGAATCCCAAGGATGTGCTTCCACCGGCGCAGATTGCGCGTCTCGATGAAGCGCTGAAGAGCGAGGGCGTCGTGCGCGTGATCACGGCCGCCGATCTCAAGAGCGGCGCGGCGCGCCCGGTGAAAACCGGAATGCTCACCTGGAAATTCCGCGCGAAGAATGTGCGCGATGCGGTATTCGCCGCATCACCCGAGTATCAGTGGGACGCGACGAATTACAAAGGCATTTATGCGTTCGGCTATTACCGTCCGCGCGCCGCGGATTTGTGGACCGAATCGGCGGACATGGCAAAGATGTCGATCCAGGAATACTCCGAGCGCTGGTTTCAGTATCCGTGGCCGCAGATCTCGGTGGTCGAAGGTCCTGTGAGCGGAATGGAATACCCGATGCTCGCGATGGAGGATCACAGCGCGTCGAAGCAGGGGTTGTACAACGTCATCACGCACGAGGTCGGTCACAACTGGTTTCCGATGATCGTCGGTTCGAACGAGCGGATGTACATGTGGCAGGACGAGGGCTTCAACACGTTCATCAATACGTTTTCCGAAGCGCGGCGTTTTCCGAAAGACGGCGATCAGATGCAGCGCGCGGCGGGTGAGCGCGCGGAAGTCGAAGCCGTGATGAAGGCCGATCAGGATGGGCCGATGATGACGCCGCCCGACCGGATTTCAGAGCCGCTGCTCGGCGTTTCCGCGTACACCAAGCCGTCGGTCGGACTGCAGCTGCTGCGCCAGGAAATACTCGGCCCCGACGCGTTCGACGACGCGTTCCGCACGTACGTCTCGCGCTGGGCGTTCAAGCATCCGGCGCCCGCGGATTTCTTCCGCACGATGGAGGATGCATCGGGGCGCCGTCTCGACTGGTTCTGGCGCGAGTGGTTCGTCGAGAATGATCACTTCGATCAGGCCATCGACGGAGTGCGCACGCTCAATGCGGGCGACACGACCCAGGTGCTCGTCGGATACGGAAATCGCGCGCGGGGCGTCCTGCCGATTCGCGCGCGATTCACGCTGAGCGATGGATCCACGCAGGATTTCAATTATCCCGCGGAGGTGTGGAGCACGAATACGCTGCGGTATCTGCGGCTTTACTCGTTCGTCGGAAAGAAAGTCGTGAAGATCGAGCTCGATCCCGACCACAGGCTGGTGGACGTCGACCGCAGCAACAATGTCTGGACCGCGCCTTGAGCGGTGTTAGAAATGACTGAAGAGCCCGACGAGAATGACGAGCGGAATCGGGACTCCGAGCAGCAACAGAATGATCGATCGCATGTGGTTTCCTATTGACGGTTTGACTTAGACGTTGGCGTGGCCGATATGCGCGCGGTCGCGTTCCCTGCCTCCGAACGTGGCCGAGCCGCTTGCGACGAATGCGCCGATGAGCAGCGCGACGAAGAGCCAGTACAGCGTATGCGCGGCCGCTTTGCGCGCGGTTTCGATCGACTGCTGCGCCTGGTCGAATACGTCGGAGACGCGCTTGTCGGCGTCGGCGGGACTCAACCCCGTTCTCGATGCGACGGTCGCGTCGAGATACGCTTTGTCGGCCGGACTGATCGCGCGCTGGCGAATCGAGTGGGCGAAAATCGTCCCCACTTCCGAGCGGAGCGACGGATCGGCCGCGGCGCTGACGGGCGCGCTCGTTTGATCGACGCGATACAGCTGATCGACGAAATAGCGATCGGCTGCGTCCGCGGTCTGTTCGACGCGCGTGCCTGCGCCGGCGCGCGAGTCGCCGACCATCGTCGATGCGGCCGACGTCAGAAATCCCGCGGTCAGCACGAAGGCGACGCACCACGCGAGAAATCCGTGCGCGGTGTCGCGGAAATACACTTCATCGGAATGCACGTCGACCCATTTCGTGCGCAGCCGGCCTGCCATATAACCGCCGGCCGCTGACGCGACGATTTCGAGTCCGGCGATCCAGAAAAAGGCGCCATTGCCCGCCGCGGCGGTCGTGCCGCCGGATGCGGACCAGAGCGAAAGCGACGACAGTCCCATGCCGGCGCCGAGTGCGAGGAGAATCAGTCCGAGCGCCGCGGTGACGAACGCACCGGCGATGACGGCGGCCCAGGAAACTGCGGAATGCGATCCTTCATTTTTTGCCGTGGCATCGTGTTCATGCGTGACGATGCGCAGCGGTTCCAGCACGGTCGCCGACATGTTCCCTCCAAGAGGTTGAGTGAACCCTTGCTTGGACGCTAGGCAATCGCTGTGCGGCGCGTTATCGGCCGAATGGGTGACGATGGAAAATATTTCCGGCGTAGGCGCATGGCCTACAGCACCCCACCATTTCAAAAAAGAGGAACCATCATTCAGGCATCGAGTACGGGTAGATAGACGCAGGAATTCCGCCGACGAAGGCATGTGCACGAATGGTTTTTTCGATCGGAGGAGCGATGAAGAAGTTCATGGGAGTTTTTGCCGCGATCGCGGTCGCCGCGCTGCCTGCGTTCGCGCAGGGACGGGGCGATGAGCAACGCAGAGAGCCGCAGCGCGGGAATCAGCGTCAGGCGCCGCCGCCGCAGCGCGCGGTTGGCGGAGGACACATTCCTCAGCGCGGACCTGAACCCGCGCCGCGCGCGCCGGCACCCGTGCCGAGACCGGCGGTTCACGAACAGGGTCATCCGACCGCGCCGCACGTGGATATCCGCGACAACACGTGGGTCGGCCATGATGTTCGCCGGGACGAGCGTGGACTCCGTCTTTCGCGTCCATGGGAGCATGGCCGCTTCCCGGGCATGTTCGGTCCGAGTCACATTTATCGCCTGCACGGCGGTGATTTCCATCGTTTTGGATTTGACGGATACTTCTTCACCGTGGCCGAGCCCGATTGGGGCTATGCCGGCGACTGGCTGTGGGATTCGGACGACATCGTCCTCTATGACGATCCGGACCATCCGGGCTGGTATCTCGCCTACAACACGCGGCTCGGAACGTACGTGCATGTTGAATACCTCGGACCGTGACGTGATTTAGCAAAAAAGATGCGCGCCGCGCTGGCGTAAGTGCTGGCGCGGCGCGCATGATGTTCGGTGTGCCTACAGACCGCCTCGCCGTTCGCAGACTGCAGCCCGAACTTTTCGCGCTGACGATCCTCGCGCTGATCACCCGCTTCTGGGGATTGTTCTCACCGCGCGAAGTGGTGTGGGACGAAGTGCACTACGAGCGTTTCGCCGGCGCGTACTTCACAGGCAAGTATTACCTCGATGTGCATCCGCCGCTCGGCAAGCTCATGTTTGCCGCCATCGCGAAACTGATGGGAGTTTCCGGCGCTGTGCTCGCGAAGGTGCAGCCCACGCCGTCGCTGCGCGTACTGCCCGCGCTCGCCGGCACGCTCGTCATTCCGGTCGTGTATCTGCTGCTGCGCGAACTCGGCAGCGGGCGGCGCACCGCGACGTTCGGCGCGATGCTCCTTCTCGTCGACAATGCGATACTGGTCGAATCGCGGTTCATATGGCCGGACATGGTCTTGCTGTTCTTCGGGATGTTCGCCGTGCTGGCATATGCGCTCGCACGACATTCGAGCGGATCCGCGCGCTGGATGTGGATCGCCGCCGCGGCTGCGGCCTGCGGAGTCGCGGTGAGCATCAAGTGGACCGGACTCTCGGCGCTGGGGCTGATCGGGGTCGTATGGGCGCTGGAGTCGTGGCGCGATCGCGGCAGCGGGCGGGGAAGAATCCTTGGTGAAGCGGCGCTGCTCGCTGTTATCCCCTCGATGATTTATGTCGGTGCGTTCGCGGTGCACTTTGCGCTGTTGCCGTACGGCAGCCAGACGCAGGCGCATCCATCGTTCGTGAAATCATTCATATCACTGAATCAGCAGATGCAGGGCGCGAACGCGGCGATGGCGACCGATACTCACCCCGGGGCTTCGAAGTGGTATACATGGCCGATTGCGAAACACGGGATCGGATATTGGCAGCAAACTGATGCGGCCGCGGGCACGGAACGCTGGATCATGCTCATCGCGAATCCATTCATCTGGTGGGGAGCGTTGTTTGGCGCGGCAGCGGTGATCGTCGCGCTGGTGCGAAAGGCAAAGGCACTCGAGCCGCGACGACAGGTGCTGACGGTGCTCGGCGCCGGGTATCTCTGCAACTTCCTGCCGTTCGCGCTGATTCCGCGGCCGATGTTTCTGTACCACTATCTGTTCGCGCTTACGTACAGCGTGCTGTTCGTCGCCGTTGGAATTGGCGCGCTCGCCGGATGGGACGGAGATGACAGCGCCTTCTGGATTTTTCCAAGCGCGAAATCGCGGCGTGTTTTTGTGGGCATCGCGTGCGCGACGACGGCGATGTTTTTGTATTTGATTCCGCTCGCGTACGGATTGCCGCTGTCCGAAGCGGGACTCGCGCATCGCCGCTGGATACTCGAGCGGCACGGCTGAATCTCTCGGGACCACGAACTGGGGCGGGTGGACTCGAACCACCAACCGTCGCATTAACAGTGCGATGCTCTGCCAATTGAGCTACACCCCATCGACACGAATCCCGGCCGCATTCGCACGACCGGGATTCCTGCATCAAATATAATCGGTTCACCATGGCAAAATCTTGAGCATTTCGTGCGTAGCGCGCCCTTTCACGCGGCGATAGGTTCCCAACATCCCTCACTTGGCGGAGCGAATGGGCGCCGTGCGATCGACGAAAACTTCCTTCTTCTGCGCGCTTGCGCTCGGGTTCGCGCTTGCGGCGTGCGGTGAGCGGCCGGTCGCCAAAAAGGGCGACGTCACGGCCGCTGATGCGATCGCAGGATCGGCCGAAACACTCGATCACTACGAAAGTGCCGAAGGAAAATTCGGCATTGATTTCCCCGCCGTATGGAAGGGGAACTACACTGCCGTGCCGCACACGGACACGGCGTTCGGTTCGCGCGCGATCGTCGAATTCCGCTTCAAGCCGGACCCTGCATGGAAGGTCCAGCCGCAAACGCTGCTCGGGGTTCGCATCTTCACGCCCGACTCGTGGGCCAAAGCGGTGGCGCGCGGCGGCCCAGCGATCGGGATCAAGCTCGCGGAGCGCGGCAACGATGTGTACGTCGTGGCGCTCGCAGGCGGCAATCCGTACAAGCCGGGTACCGCCGCCGCCGAACTGTTCGACAAAATGATGCTCGCCGTGTTCAACACCGCGCCGCGATTGACGCCGCGGTAGAAATCGCGGAGCGCACGCTTCGTTTCGTAAAATGTCATCCGAGCTCTCGCGCGACGAAATCAGCAGATACGCGCGGCATCTGATTCTTCCCGATGTCGGCGTCGCGGGACAGCTGCGCCTGAAAGCCGCGCGCGTGCTGCTCGTCGGAGCGGGCGGCCTCGGATCGCCGGCCGCGCTCTATCTCGCGGCCGCGGGTGTCGGCCATATCGGGCTCGTGGATTTCGATGTCGTCGACGTCACGAATCTCCAGCGCCAGATTCTGCACGGCACGAAGGACATCGGTCGCGCAAAGACGGATTCCGCGCGCGAACGTCTTACGGACATCAATCCGCACGTCGATCTCGTCACATATAAGACCGCGCTGACATCGCAAAACGCGCTCGACATCATCGGCCGGTACGATCTCGTCGTCGACGGCACTGATAATTTTCCGACGCGTTATCTCGTGAACGACGCATGCGTGCTGCTCGGCAAACCGAATGTTTATGGCAGCATCTTTCGTTTCGAAGGGCAGGCGTCGGTATTCGCCGCGAAAGACGGACCATGCTATCGCTGTCTTTTTCCCGAGCCTCCGCCGCCGGGCACCGTGCCGAGCTGCGCCGAGGGCGGCGTGATCGGTGTGCTGCCGGGACTGGTCGGCACGATCCAGGCAACGGAAGCGATCAAGCTCATTCTCGGAATCGGCGAATCGCTCGCAGGACGTCTGCTGCTCGTGAATGCGCGCGACATGCAGTTCCGCACGGTGAAGGTGCGCAAGAATCCCGCATGCCCCGCGTGTGGGACGCGCGAAATTACGAAGCTCATTGATTACGAAGCATTCTGTGGAATCCCTCAAGCCGCCGCCGCCATGAAACAGGAAGGACCGATGCCGGAAATCACGCCGGTCGAACTCGCCGAGCGGCTGCGCACCGGCGATGTGGATTTGATCGACGTGCGCGAGCCGAACGAGTGGGAGATCGCGCGAATTCCTGGAGCGCGGCTCATTCCGATGGGCGAGTTTCCGGAGGCCGCGGCGGAACTCGACCGTTCGCACGATATCGTCGTGCAGTGCCGCAGCGGCGTGCGGAGCGGAAAGGTGGTGCGGCAGCTCCAGGAGGCCGGGTTCACCCGTGTCTGGAATCTTGCCGGCGGAATTCTCCGGTGGAGCGACGACGTCGACCCAAAAGTCCCGAAATACTAGATGACAAGGGCATGACAACGTTCGGCCGACGGCGTACGTTTCCTGTACGTCCCCGCCGGAGCTGTCCCGATGTTTCGTCTGCGATCATTCGTTTTCCCCGCCCTC
>DASYSH010000348.1:0-5863 GCA_036003525.1 Gemmatimonadaceae bacterium
TGCCGTATGCGTGATTGCCGTTGCTGCGGCAGCGCCGTTGCGCGGCCAGAAGGCGCCAAAATCAGATGTCGCTGATTTGCCGTTGATCGAGGTCGTCGCGCAGCAGCCGTCGCACACGATTGCCGTGTTTTTCTCCGGCGATGGTGGGTGGGCGGCGCTCGACAAGGCCATCGCCGGCTCGCTCCAGAAGCATGGGGTCAGTGTCGTCGGCATCAACTCGCTGAAATATTTTTGGCGCACGCGGACGCCGGATGGCGCTGCTGCCGATCTCGCGCGCGTGATCAAACACTACCGCGTGGCGTGGTCCGCCGACACGGTGATCGCAATCGGATTTTCCCGGGGCGCTGGAGTGATGCCGTTCGCCGTGAATCGACTGACCGACGATCAACGGTCCGCCGTGAAATTGATGGCGCTCGTCGGCGCCGAGCATACCGCCGGCTTCAAGTTTCACCCGATGGATTTGCTGGGGATGGGCTCGACCAAAGGCGAGCCGCCGGTGATGCCGGAAATAGAAAAGCTGCGCGGCGTTCCGATGATTTGTTTTTACGGAGAGAAGGAGAGCGACACACTCTGCCCCGAACTCAAGCCGCCGCACGTCGCCGTAAAACTCCCGGGCGGGCATCACATGGACGGCAACTACGCGGGGATCGGCGACCGAATCTTCGAGCGAATCGCGGGCGCGAAACCGTAGCGGCCGCGGCGAGCGCAGCTTAAATCGCCAACTTTTTGCGCGGTACAAGATTTGGTACAACTTGTACGTCTTTAGGTACAAAACCCAGAGGAGCGCGAGAGCATGCCATTTGATCCTACACGCATTTCGTCGGATAGAAATCGCGCGCGACCATTAACCGCGGCCGCAGCGTTCGCTCAAGCGGACGCGAAATCGCGGATCACAATGTCACGAAATGCGCGCCGCACGGGGTTCGGGCTCGCGGTGACCGGTCTGGTCGGCATTGTGTTCCGCCACGGAATCTTCGACAATCCGTTTCTCAAGATCACCCTCCCGGGAGGCCGCGAGATACTGCTGACAGTCATGCAATCCGCATCGGTGTTGTTCGTGCCAATCGGACTGATTATCGGAATAACGGGATTCATTCTGCATCGACGATATATGCGCGCGGCGATTTCGGATCCCGTGATCGCGGGGATTTTCGATCCCACGGTGGAGTGGCCGAAATAGCCGCCCAGCAGTGGTACGTTCTGACGTGCAAAACTCAGAGGACCGCGAGAGCGACTACACGCCGCAGAGCTTCCGGACCCGCGCGACGCGTTCGTTGATAGGGCCGAACTGCGGCATCGCCTCCACCACTGCGACTGCCGCGGTCGCGACGACCGACGGCTTGCCGCCCCCGAAATTTCGAAGGGACGCGACGCCGCTTGTGTAGTCGAGCGAAATCGCCGTGCTCCGCATCGCGGCGCTCTGCGCGACTCGCGCGCTGTCGCGCTCGGCAGCAGTCGCCCTCGGAGAAACGCCACGCGCACCGGTGAAACCGCGCGTCTCGTTGTAATGAATGAGCGCGCCGGTTGCGTCGAATGTCAGCACCGCGTTCATGACCGCCGCCGATCGCGATGGGAAAGTCGCAACAATAAGCATGCTGGTAGGCCCGAACGGTGACGAGCTGATGCACTCGCCACCGGCGTCGTCTGCTTCCACTTCGGCCACGAACGACCTCAACGGAACCGACGCGCCTCGCGGATTCGGTCCGCTGAGCTCGATCCGACCGTTGACATACGGCGGCACCTGCGCGGCAGCCGTGGACGGACTCAATGCGCACACTGCGCCGGCAACAAACGCGCCCGTCATTAGCGTGCGCGCGAAAACCCGTGCGAATGATGGAGTCATAACAAGAAGCTTATTTTGCCGGCCGGGCTTCGCAACGTGGCCCGACGATTTTGAGCCACTAACTGTCGAGCTGGTGCACGCCTAGCGCGCGGTCGCCCACCGCAGCGCCCGATCCACAAACGGCCCGGCCAGAAAAATATTTCGCATCGAGTGGCCGCCCCATGGAACCGCCCAGCGGTGCATGCGCGCGCCCCCAGCTTTCATTAAATCAGGATCGACGCTTCGATAGCGATCATCCGTCCCGCGCACGAGCGATACATGCAAGCCCGCGGGAAGCGACGAAATATTTTCTGCGACCGAAAAACTTCCGGGCTCAGTCGGTTCACCGTTCATCGTGAGATCCGCGAGCGAAACGCGAAGATGCCCGCGCGCGCCGGGCGAAATTAACAAGAGCCCCGACATATTCGGCGGTGCCGCGTTGCGCCCGATCCAGCTCGCGAGCTCGGCACCGATCGAATGGCCCCCGACCACCACTGGCAGAGAATCCGCGCGCAGCTCGCGTCGCGCGAGACCAATCATTACGAGCACGCTGTCGCGAAACGCATTCGCGCGCGCCAAAGTGTCTTCTGGCAGCTTGGCGAAGTAGGCCTTTACATCAAACCCAACGACGTCGTAGCCGTCGCCGGCGAGGCGCTTCGCCAGATCCTGATGCGCGCCCCAAAAACCGATATCGTTGCCAAGAAAAAAAACAAAAGCCTTCGCAGGTCTTGTCGTATCGACCGTCGGATAGAAATAGAGCGGAAACGCCGCAAGCTTCGCGTCCCGCGGCGCGTACGGCGCGGGATCGGATCGAAAACACGCACCGAGCAACAGAATAACGGCGCAAACTCGCAGTAACTGCCCTCCGCCGTCTGCCGTCTGCCGTCTCAACCTGGCGGCCACGCCATATGCCGCCCACCCATCAAATGCACGTGCAGATGAAATACCGTTTGCCCGCCATCACTGTTCGTGTTGAATACCGCGCGATAACCACTCGCCGCGATCCCCTCCTGTTTCGCCACCTCGCGCACCATCTGCATCATGTCCGCCATCAGTGCCGGCGACGCGACCTCGTTCAGCGACGGCACGTGCGCGCGCGGAATCACCAGCACGTGCACGGGCGCCTGTGGATTCACATCGCGAAACGCGATGCACGTCGAATCTTCGGCGACGATCTTCGCGGGAATCTCACCGCGCGCGATTTTGCAAAACAGACAGTCGTCAGGCATTCATCATCTCCTCGAGATCATCGCGGCTTACGCGAATCGTCCGCGGGAGCGTCGCAAGCGCGGAACGCACGACGGCCAGCGCCGCGACAGCCGCCGTTTCGAATCGCAGCACCGTGTGCCCGAGACTCACGGGCCGGAATCCGGCGGCTTTGAATTGTTCGATCTCGGCGAGCTCCATCCCGCCCTCGGGTCCGATCACGATCGTGATTGGCTTCAGGAATCCGGCGCCGTGCTCGCGCGCGTTTGCCATCGCGTCCGCAACAAGCATTCCGATCGGCTCGCCGGCCATCTCGAGAATCAGCTTCGGTCCATCAGGCGTCGCGGCGATCGCGCGTTCGACGGTCGCGTCCGGGTACACCGCGGGGAGCCACGCGCCGTGCGACTGTCCGAGCGCGCCGGCCATGCGCGCGGCGACTTTTTGCGCGAAAGTCGGACCCTCTCCGCGCGGATTCACACTCTTCGATCGCTTGAACGACACGGGCCGCCAGCTCGTCGCCGCGAGTTCGGTCGACTTTTCGGCGAGCCACAGCATGCGATCGCGATCGGCCACGGGCAGCACGAGGTGCACCGACGGCGGCGGCTCGACCATGGACGTAACCTCGACGGCAACCGCCGCGTGCCGCTTCGCCACGCGCACGAGTGCGCCGCGGCCGCGCATGCCGCGCCCGTCGAGCAATCCCACTTGTTGCCCCAGCTCGAGCCTGAGCACGCGAATGTGATGCGCTTCATCTTCGCCGAGTGTGACCGTCTGACCCGTGGCGAACGGCTCAGTCGTGACGAATGTCGGAAAGCCCATCTATTTGGCCCGTGCTCTCGCGACTGCGACCGACCACCACTGCCCTTCCGGATCTTCGTCGAGCACGCGCCAGCCATCCGCAGCAAGAACGCCCAGCATAGAAGCCCGCTCCTCGTCGAGGATGCCGCTCAAGATGGCGACTCCGTCGTCCGACAGCGAGCGGCCGATCAGCGGCAGCAATTCCGCGAGCACCGAAGAAATGATATTCGCGAGCACCACCCGCACCGGCGCGAGAAGCGGCAAAAAGACCGCCGCGTCACCTTCGATCACCTTCACGCGATCGGAAACGCCGTTGCGCGCGACGTTCTCTTCCGCGTTCGAAATCGCGTCGTGATCCATCTCGACGGCCGCGACCCGCGTCGCGCCGAGTTTCGCCGCGGCAATCGCGAGCACGGCGCTCCCGGAGCCGAGATCCGCAACGCTGTCGCCGGAGCGCAGAAAACGCTGCATCAATCGCAGGACGCCACGCGTCGTCGGATGATCGCCGGTGCCGAACGCCATCGCCGGATCGATGACGATCGTCGTCGCCGGATCCAAATCTCCGGCGAGCCACGGCGGAGCGACCGTCAGGGCTCCGAGCGCGTGCGCGCGAATCGTGTCGCGCCACGCGATGCTCCAGTCGACCGCCGGAATCTCGCGCGACTCGACCTCCGCGTGTGCATCGACCGCGCGCACTCCGGCGGCGATCGCGTCGACTCCGCTCGCAAACTCCAGATGCGTCACGAGCGATTCGCCCTCCTCGTGCAGTCCTTCCGCGCCCGACGCAAACATCGCGGCGCTGACGGCGTCGCGCAGATCAAAATGTGAAGGCCGCACCGCAACCCGCGTCCACGCTTCGGGCTTCGGACTTCGGTCTTCGGACTTCATGCGCCGAGCGCTTCCTTCATCTTCGCCCAGAATCCTTTGCTGCGATTCAGCGGAACGGGAGAGTGCACTTTTGCGAGTTCGTCGATCGCGCGCTTTTCATCGGCGCTCAAATCCGACGGCGTCCACACCTGAACCCGCACGTGCAGATCGCCCGTGCCCGACGCATTCACGCGCGGCAATCCGCGGCCGCGCAGCTGGAAAACCTGTCCGCTCTGCGTTCCCTGCGGAATGTGCAGGAGGATCGGACCCGCGATGCCCATCACCTCAACGTCGGCGCCGCGCACGACCTGCGGAAAGGTGAGCAGCACTTCGGTATAGAGATCCTCGCCGTCGCGCTCGAACCGCTCGTCATCGTCGATGTCGAACAACACGACGAGATCGCCGCGCGGCCCGCCGCGCGCGCCCGCGTTGCCGACGCCGCGCAAATGCATGTACTGCCCGGTCGATACGCCCGCGGGAATGTTGATTGGAATATTGTGCTCGCCGCGCTGCCGGCCTTCGCCGCGGCACGACTTGCACGGCGACTGGATCGTGACCCCTTCGCCGCCGCAGCTCGGGCAAGGCGCTACACTCACGAAATTTCCAAAGAACGAGCGTTGCGACCGCCGAACTTCACCCTGACCGCCGCATGTCTGGCATCGCGCCGGCTTCGTCCCCGGCTCGGCGCCTACACCGTGGCAACGGTCGCACGGATCGAGAAGCTTCAGCTTGATCTCTTTCGTGACGCCGGTGGCAACTTCGGACAGCGTCAGCCGCAGGTCGATCTTGATATCGGCGCCCGCGCGCGGCCCGGTCTGCGAACGCTGGCCGCCGCCGAACAAATCGCCGAGCCCGAAGTCGCGCATGAAAATATTGAGCGCCTCGGACATGTCGACGTGATGGAAGCCCCCGCCGCCGCCACCGCGCAGCCCCGCCTCGCCGTACCGATCGTACGCGGCGCGCTTCTGCGGATCACGCAGCACGTCGTACGCCTCGGAGATCTCCTTGAATCGCTCCTCGGATTCTTTGGAGCCGGCGTTCTTGTCGGGATGATACTGCATCGCAAGGCGGCGATACGACTGTTTGATGTCGTCATCGGACGCCGTGCGCTCCACCAGCAGGATTTCGTAAAAATCAGCCATGATTGTGTTGTTTGGTTCAACAGGTCTA
>DASYSH010000349.1:0-3937 GCA_036003525.1 Gemmatimonadaceae bacterium
TGAGCTGCTGCGGCGATCCGTTTTCGGGCGTGATGTTCATCGACACGGTGCCTTCGAACGATTGCGCGGCGAGCGGCGCGCCTGCTGAAAGAGTGCAGAGCAGCGCGAGTGCCGGTTTCAATTTCGTCATGGACGCTCTCCTGGAGATTCCGGGCATCACGGCTGGATGGTCTTGGGCGGCTTCGCCGGATGCGATCCGTTCATGCGCGGCCGCGGGCCGTCAGCCACTTCTACCGTGAGATCGCGAAGATAGTTCGCGATCTTCGCGTAATGCGGGTAGTCGATGAACTCCGCTTCGTCGGTGCGCTGGTGATAATCGCCGTGCAGTCCCGTAAAGAAGAACGCGATCGGCACACCCTGCACCGCGTAGTTGTAGTGATCACTGCGGCCGTAAATGTTGTTGTAGCCGGACCATGTGAGCGTCGTGTCGTAGCGATAATCGAAATCGAGCGGCTTCTCGCGCTTCTTGTTGACCTTCTGCACGGTCTCGCCGAGATCCTTCGAATCGAAGAATGAGCCGACGACGCCGACGTAGTCCGGGCCGCCGCCCGGAAGATCCTCCGCCCGTCCGCGGCCGATCATGTCGATGTTGATCTGCGTGACGATCGAGTCGATTGGAATCGTCGGATTGTGCGTGTAGAAATTCGAGCCGACCAGCCCGGCCTCTTCGCCAGTGTGCCAGACGAACAGAATCGACCGCTTCGGTTTCACCTTCATCGACTGGATATACTCGGCGATTTCGAGCACACCCATCGAGCCCGAGCCGTCGTCATCGGCGCCGTTGTTGATCGAGTCGAGGCGCGCGACCGGGTGCAGCTTGCGAACGCTGTCCATGTTCACGTGGATAGCCTGCAGCTGTGCGGGCGTCAGCGCGATCATGTTGTTCTCGATCAGCATCTTGTTGCGCGCGTCGTTGAACGCTTTCAATGAATCGTGATCCGCCGGCGCGGCGCTGATTCCAATGTGATCGTTGTGCGCGCCGATGGCGACATACTCGTGTTTGAGAACGGGATCGCTGCCTGGAATCACGGCGACGACATTTCGCGCCCATTCGGACGGTGTCTCGATGAAGTCGAGCGATGCGGTGACGGATCCGCCGGCGATGCCGGGGGTGAGGCCGTCGATCGAGGCGCGACCGAAGAGCTGCGCGGCCGCGGCGCGAGTGAGACGAATCGTCGCAGCGGGCGCGAGCGCATCGATTTGCGCATGGAGAATCGCCAGCGAGTCGACAGGCCCCGGCGCGGCGCCGCCGCGTCCGCGCCCGCCGCCGCCACCCGCGCGGCCGGCGCTCTGCGTCGCGACGGTCGGCACATTCAGCGCGACGCGCTGGGCGGGGGTGAGTCCGTCAAGGTCGATCGTCGCGACTGCGGCGGCGCCCGCAAAACGATTCGCTCCGCCCGCGTTCGCGCCGCGTCCACCGCCGCCGCGTCCGCCATTTGGCGCCGTTTGCGGCGGCGCCGGGAGGAGCACGACGAACTTTCCATTGGCCTGCGCCGCGGAGATTTGCGAGAGCGTGTCGCCGGTTGTTCCGCCGAAGATCACGTCGGTGGAACTGATCGCGCGCGGTGCGCGCGCGCCGGCGATCGCGACCCAATCCTGCTGCCAGGCGAGCGGGTTGCCGTTCACCGTGAGGCGGGAGTGGCTCGTGAACGAGTGCAGGTGATACGGCAGCACCTGGAAGTAGGTGCCGTTGTCGCCGGCGGGCACGAGCCCGAGCCGCTTCACTTCGCTCGCGATGTAGCTGGTGCCCTTCATGTTTCCGACGCGGCCGACCTGGCGGCCCTGCATGGAGTCGTCGGAGAACTGGTAGAGACGGATTTGGAGATCGCGGACGGTAATGGCCGCTGTGGTGGGGGCGGGAGCGACCTTGGCGGGGTTGCCGTACTTGTTCAGCGCCTGTGCGCTCGCGGCGAGTGGGGCGAGCAAGGCAGCAGTGATGAGAACAGAGCGACGCATGCGGACTCCGAGTTCGGTGGGGTGACTCGCGGAAAGTAGCGGGCGTTTTCGCCACACGCGAGTGAACCGTTAACCACGAACTGTTGGTCGGTTAACCAAGGTGTACGAATTCGTAAGGGCCGCGCACCGAAACTGTGGTGCCGCGGCCCTACTGATTTTCAGACCTTGGTTAACCGAGCAACAGTTAGTGGTTAACCGTGGTTTCGTTTTTATTGTCTTTTCTCAGGCATCGTCATCCCGCTCATTTTCTGCTTCCTCGCCGCTACCGCTTTATCGAAGTCCGCCTGATCCATGTACGTGACATCGATCCAGCAGTGCGCCATCTCGTCCACGGTCCGGTCGCCCCAGCCAACCCACTGTGTCGGGTCGGGATTATTCGGATTGTTCGCGGTGTTGTCGTGCCATGCGGTGAACACGAGCGTCGTTCCTTTGGGCAGCAGCGGCGCGGTGCTGTCGGCGTAGACGTAGTTGTTGTGCCACTTCCACTGGAAGTTGTTGACGGCGCTCAGCACTTCGCGCTTGCCGTCGGGATAGATCGCCTCCATCGACATCGCCTTGCCGCGCATATGCATGTGCGGCTGGAAATTTTCGATGCGCGACGGCGCCTGCATCACGTAAAAATTCTGCGTGACTGATTTCTCGTTCGGCGGAATGTCGAGCTCCGCGCCGCGCGTCACGTCGAACATCTTGAGCACCGTGCGGTGCTGCGGCACGAATCCCTTCGGATAGAAATAAACGGCGAGCTGCACCGTGTTGTCCTTCGCCTCCTGTCCCATCGCGTGCACGTGGATTTCCCACTTGATGCGCGAACCGGGGAGCATGAGTTTGCCCGCGTCAGCCGGGAAGATCTGCCCCGTCTTGCCAACGGCCCATTCCATGAAAAGTCCGGGGCCCATGTTCATGTCCATCGCGGACGACGCGAGGCCGGTCACGCCCTTCTCGTCTTGCAGCAAATACGCGAGGGCGTGGTGCACGACTTTCCTTCCGTTCGGGAATGACGGCCGCACTTCGATCGCGCGCACCCAGCGCGCCTCGGTGAGTCCGGTCTCCACGAGCGGACGGAACCATTTGTCCTCGCCCTTCGCAGGCATGGTGAACGGCTTGGATGTCACGACGAGATCCGGCGGACCGAACTTCGACGCGAGCTGCCAGCTGTTGGGATCGGGAAATTTCGCTGCCGGCGGAGCGTCTTTCGGATCGCCCATCGGCGCGCCGGCATCGACCCACTTCGCAATCGTCGCGATCTGCGCGTCCGAGAGACTGCGATCGTTCTTGAACGCCTGCACTCCGACGGTTTTATCGATGTGCCACGGCGGCATCACGCGCGAAACCACGCGCGCCTTGATTTTCGCCGAGTATTTTTTCGCGTCTTCGTATGAGATCAGCGACATCGGCGCGATCGAATTCGGCTGATGGCATTCCTGGCACTTCGCCTGGAAGATCGGCACGACGTCTTTGGCGAACGTCGGAGATGCGGACGTCTGCGCGCGCGCCGTACCCGCGGCGCAAATGAGCAGAGCGGAGGACACGGTAAATGCACGTTTCATGGAGCGTTCCTCAAAGAAGCTCACGGGGAAACCGTCACTTTCACAAAACCGTTCGTCCAGCAGCACTGCGCGTGCCCCGCGCCCGTTATCCCGGATGCGTCGGTCACGCGCACTCGGATCACGTAGTCGCCCGGCGCGCTGAACGTCGCATTCACCGAAGATTTTCCGCCGGTCGGCGTCAGTCTCGCTGCCGGCGGCGTAAATGTCACGTCACCGGGACCCTGATGCTTGAACCACGCGAGCGCGACCGGTGTCGATGAGCGCGCATCGGAAGCCATCGCGCCCGCCGCGTTGCCGTCGTCCGTGGTCCATACGGGGATCGCGAGCGGCGCGCCGACTTTCGCCGCGAGCGGGCCGATCGTGATGCCGCCCGGTCCCGCGCCTTCGGGTCCGGTTTCGCTGAATTTCAAATTCGGCGGCGTATTGCCTGATCC
>DASYSH010000350.1:0-4598 GCA_036003525.1 Gemmatimonadaceae bacterium
TCGCGGGAATGGGCGAAGCGTGCATCGCGCTTGGCACGCCGGTCACGGGTGGAAATGTCTCGCTCTACAATGAGAGTCCCGGCGGCGCGGTGTACCCGACACCGACGATCGGCATGGTGGGGCTGCTCCAGGATGTTTCGAAAGCCACGCAGATGGAATTCCGCGAGACGGACGACGAGATCGTGCTTCTCGGCGAGCCGACGGACGAACTCGGCGCGAGCGAATATCTCGCGTGGATTCACGGTGTCGTCGCGGGCGCGCCGCCCGCATGCGATCTCAAAAAAGAACGCGCGCTGATCGAGACACTGCACGACAGCATCAACGCGGGCCTGCTGCACTCCGCGCATGACTGCAGCGAAGGTGGATTCGCGGTCGCGATCGCGGAATGCTGCGTTGCGAACCCGCTGAACCTGCGCGGCGCGATGGTCGATCTCACCGCGTGGAAGGCGATCCCCTCGCGTGCGCTGCTGTTCGGCGAGGCGCAGGGCCGCGCGATCGTCTCGACCAGCGACTCGGCGGCGGTTCTCGCGATCGCAAAGAAGCACGGCGTCCCCGCGCGAATGATCGGCACCGTGAAGCCCGCGGGCGAAGGACTCGTGATCGGAGTCGCCGGTCATAGCATGCGGTCGCCGCTGCTCGATCTCAGCGCGGCATATCATGACGCGATACCAAAAGCGATGCAGCGCGCGCCAGCAGAAGAAGTTTCCGCGGAACTTGCAACTGGAGCAAAGGCCTGATGTGCGGTGTTTTTGGAGTGAGCGGGAATGCTTCAGCGGCGGAGCTCGTGCATCTCGGACTCTATTCGCTGCAGCACAGAGGGCAGGAATCGGCGGGCATCGTGGCGGTGCGGGACGGCGAGGCGCAC
Source organism: Gemmatimonadaceae bacterium (assembly GCA_036003525.1). GTDB lineage: Bacteria > Gemmatimonadota > Gemmatimonadetes > Gemmatimonadales > Gemmatimonadaceae > Fen-1231. The sequence continues at coordinate 866 of DASYSH010000350.1, forward strand.
GGCCTTCGTGCAATGGGACTCGTGGGCGAAAAGTTCGGACCTGAGGCGATTCACGGGCTGCAGGGCTCGACCGCGATCGGTCACACACGATACTCGACCGCCGGATCGTCGACGCTCGAAAATGCGCAGCCGGCGCTGGTGAACTTCAAGGGCGGCCACATCGCCCTCGCGCACAACGGAAATCTCGTGAACGCGACCGAGATTCGAATCCAGCTCGAAGCGGCCGGCTCGATTTTCAGCTCGACGATGGACTCGGAAGTGATCGTGCATCGCCTGGCGCGCTCGAGCAAGACGAAGCCTGAGGAGCAACTCGCCGAGGCCCTGCAGGGATTGGAGGGCGCGTATTCGCTGCTCGTGCTGATCAACGACACGCTGCTCGCGGCGCGTGATCCCAACGGCTGGCGCCCGCTCGTCATGGGCAAGCTCGGCGATACGTACATTTTTGCCTCCGAGACGTGCGCGCTCGATATCGTCGGCGCCACGCTCGTGCGCGAAGTGCAGCCGGGTGAAATCATCGCCGTCGACAAAGATGGAATGCGCACGCTGCAGCTTGGCGCGGCGCCGGTCCTGCACCGTTGCGTGTTCGAGCACGTGTACTTTGCGCGCCCGGACAGCAGCGTGTTCGGCGGCTCGGTCGATCGCGCTCGCCGCGCGCTCGGCCGCCGCCTAGCCGTGGAGCATCCCGCGCCGAATGCCGACCTCGTTTTTGCCGTGCCGGATTCGTCGAACGCGGCCGCGCTGGGATTTTCAGAGGAAAGCGGGCTCGCGCTCGAGCATGCGCTGATCCGCAATCACTATGTGGGCCGCACCTTCATCCAGCCGACGCAGGCGGGACGCGACGCGAAGGTGAAGGTGAAGTACAACCCGGTTCGCGAGATTCTCGACGGCAAGAGCGTCGTCATGGTCGATGACTCGATCGTGCGCGGGACGACGACGCGCGGGATCGTTGCGCTCGTGCGCGCGGCCGGCGCGCGCGAAGTGCACATGCGGGTATCATCGCCGCCGATCACCGGGCCGTGCTGGTACGGCATCGACACGCCGGACAAGGCCCATTTGATCGCCGCGAACCTCACCCTGCCGCAGATCGCGGAGCGCATCGGCGTCGATACGCTGGGTTATATCTCGCTCGAGGGGATGCTCGGCGCGGTTCCCGGCGGCCCCAACGGCTTCTGCGATGCATGCTTCTCAGGCAACTATCCAACGGTCGCGCCGAGCGTGATCGCGAAGAACCGAATGGGGTAGTTGCGCGAGGCCCATCGCACCACGCACGAACCACCGACAGCCGTTAACAATGAACTATTGCTGTTGACGGCAATGGTTTGTGGTTAACGGCTCTTGGTTATTGGTGTGTAGTCGCGGCAGCTCAGGTTCATGTCAGTTCGGTGACGACCACTCCCGCGTGAACGCCCGACCTATTTCGTACGTTTAGCTCTGCAATATCCCCACATTAGGAGATCCATCACGTGCGCAGCGCCCATCGCTCCACGGCATTCGCAGCGCTCTTCGCGCTGAGCGCCTATTCATCGCTCGGCGCGCAAACGCCATTCGATTCCCTGCACTTCCGCTCGATCGGCCCCGCCGCAACCGGCGGCCGCATCCACGACCTGCAGATCGATCCGAAGAATCCGGCGATCCTCTATGTGGGCGCCGCGAGCGGCGGAATCTTCAAGAGCACCAATAACGGCGTCACCTGGCGCGATATCTTCGGCGACCAGCCCGACAACACGTTTGGGTCGCTCGCGATTTTCGCCGGCAACTCGAACATCATCTGGGCCGGCACCGGCGAGAATAACAATCGCCAGAGTTCTTCGTGGGGCGGTGGCGTGTATCGCTCCACCGACGCGGGCGAGCACTGGAGCTACCTCGGCCTGCACGACACGCGCTCGATCGGACGCGTCGTGCTTCATCCGACCGATGCCAATACCGCCTACATCGCGGCAGTCGGAAATCTTTGGCGCGGAAATCCGGAGCGTGGCGTCTTCAAGACGACCGACGCGGGCAAGACGTGGTCGAAAGTTCTCTACGTCGACACGCTCACCGGCGCGACCGATCTCGTGATGGATCCGCGCAATCCGAACGTGCTTTACGCGGCGATGTATCAGCGACTTCGCAAAGCATGGGGCTTCGACGGCGGCGGTCCGGGCAGCGCGATCTACAAGACGACGGACGGCGGCGCGACCTGGAAGAAGCTCGAGAACGGAATTCCCGCCGGTGACAAAGGGCGCATCGGCCTGGCGCTCGCGCTCTCGAAACCGGATGTGCTGATCGCGACGATCGAGCACGCAGGCCAGGGCGGCACATACCGCACCGAAGACGCGGGCGCGACGTGGAAGCGCATGAGTGCCACAAATCCGCGCCCGATGTACTACAGCAAGCCGACGATCGACCCGAACAACGACAAGCGCGTCTGGCTGCCCGGCACTTACATCGTAAAAAGCGAAGACGGCGGTGCGACGTTCGAGGAAGAGCCGACTTCTCCGACGTACGACGTCGGGCTCAAGACCGACCACCACGTCATTCGCGTCGATCCATCGAACTCGGCGCACATCTATGTAGTCGGGGATGGTGGCCTGCACGAAAGCTTCGACATGGGCAAGACGTACATTCGCGTGAACAACATTCCCGTCGGGCAGATTTATCGCATCGCGGTCGACAATCGCGATCCGTACTGGATCTATGCCGGCTTCCAGGACAACCACTCGTGGGGCGGCCCGAGCGCGACACGCCACTGGCTTGGCATTCTCAATCAGGACTGGGTCGAGATCGGCTTCAGCGACGGCACCGGCAAAGCGGTCGACCTGACGAACTGGCGCAAAGTTTATTCGTCGTCAAGCGGCGGAAATCTTTCGCTCGTCGATCCGGTCACCGGCGACGTGCAGGCGCTGAATCCGCGCCCGCCCGCAGGCGAACCGCCGTATCGCTATGCGTGGGACGCGCCCGTGATGGCGTCGCAGCACACGTCCGGCACGGTGTATCTCGGCGCGAACCGTCTGCTCACATCGCACGATTTCGGGTCGACCTGGACGCGCAGCAAGGATCTCACGCGGTCGATCAATCGCGACACGCTGATGATGATGGGAATCAAGAACAGCGACATTCGCATCTCGCGCAATGACGGCGACGGCGTCAGTCAGATTTCGAACTTTGCAGAGTCACCGATCGACCCGAAGATTCTGTGGGTCGGCACCGACGACGGAAACGTGCAGCTGTCCATCGACGGCGGCCTCACGTTTACGGAACTGAGCAGGAATATTCACGGCGTTCGCGATGGCGCGTTCGTCGGCAAGATCGTGGCCTCGGGCGCATCGCGCGGCACCGCGTACGTCACGTTCGACGAACATCGCGACGGCGATTTCTCGCCGTACATCATGCGCACGACAGACTTCGGCAAGACATGGAAGCCCGTGATCAACGGGCTCCCGCCGGACGATGCATCAGTGCGGAGCATCGCCGAATATCCCGGTCACGCGAACGTGCTGTTCGCCGGCACCGAGCGCGCGATGTTCGTCACGCTCGACAGCGGCGCGCACTGGAGCAGGCTCAAGGCGAACCTGCCGACGACGCGCTACGACGACATCATCATTCATCCGCGCACGAAGGATCTCGTGCTCGGCACGCACGGCCGCAGCATCTGGATCCTGGACGACGCATCGCCGATCGCGAATTGGACGCCGGCCGTGGCATCGGCGAAGGCGCACCTGTTCAATGTTCCGCGCGCGACGATCATGCTCTA
>DASYSH010000351.1:0-5175 GCA_036003525.1 Gemmatimonadaceae bacterium
CTCGGCCAGCACGAGGATTACCACGGCATGTGGATCGATCCGAATGATCCCGAGCATTTCATCATCGTCGGCGACGCGGGAATTTTTCAGACGTGGGATCGCGGCGGCAACTACGATGCGCTGAACAACATGGCGATGGGCCAGTTCTACGGCGTCAGCTATGATTTTCAGGTTCCGTATCGCGTGTGCGGCGGACTGCAGGACAACGGCTCGTCATGCGGATGGAGCCGCCGCCGCAACGGCGAGCTGCACATGGATGACTGGTTCGCGCTGTTCGCGGCCGACGGTTTGCAGACGGCGCAGGATCCGAACGATCCGAACATCATTTATTACGAGTCGCAGGGCGGCAACATGTCGCGGAAAAATCTCGCGACGGGCGTGACGACGAACATCAAGCCGCGCACCGTGCAGATCGCGACATATGGCGGGCAGATCCAGCAAATCAGAGGAGACGGCAGTACGGCGCTGACTCCCGACCAGCAGAAACAGATCGCCGACATTCAGGCGAGGATGAAGAAGGACATGTCCGACCCGAACGTCGCGACGCGCTGGAATTGGAACACGCCGTTCATTCTTTCCAAGCACGATCCGAACGTGTTCTACAGCGGTGCCGACAAAGTTTTCAAGTCGGTGAAGCGCGGCGATTCGCCGTACGCGATCTCGCCGGATTTCTCGGCGGCAAATCTGGACTGGCAGCGCCGCTCGAGCGGCTTCGATGAAAACGGAAACGCCGCGCCGGACGCATCGGGCGGCATCACACGCGACGCAACCGGCGCGGAAGAAAACGCGACCATCGTCGTCATCAATGAATCGACGATCCGCCCCGGATTGGTTTTTGCGGGCACGGACGATGGCAAGCTCGAGATGACACGCAACGATGGCGGCTCGTGGGAAAACCTCGGCGGGCATTTCCCGGGCGCGCCGGGAATGATTCACGTCAGCAGCATCGAGCCGTCGCACGCGGACTCGGCGACGATTTATGCGTCGCTCGACAATCACCGCGAAAACGATTTCAAGCCGTACCTGTATATGTCGCGCGACTGGGGAAAGACGTGGACATCGATCGCGTCGAATCTTCCCGCGGGCCCGATTCCGGCTTCGGTGTACGTCGTGCGCGAGGATCTCGTGAATCCGAATCTCCTGTACGTCGGCACGGAGACGGGCGTGTTCGCCTCGCTGAACAAGGGCGGTTCGTGGTTCAAGCTCGCCGAGAATCTTCCGACGGTTCCGGTGTACGATTTGCAGATTCATCCGCGCGATCATGAACTGATCGCGGGAACGCACGGACGCGGCGTGCAGATTCTCGACGTCGCGCCGCTGCAGCAAATGAAAGCGAGCGTACTTTCGGCGAACGCGTATCTGTTCGAACCGACGGTCGCGTTTGAATACGCGCAGATGACGCAGGGATCGGAGCCGCGCGCGCAGCGTCCCTGGCACGGCGACGGCGGACCGAGCGGCGCGGAGATCTCGTATCGTCTTGCGTCGGCTGCGACTGGCGCGGTGCGCGTCATGATCGTGAACGCCGCGGGCGATACGATTGCGCGTCTCACGGGCCCGGGCGCGGCGGGGATCAATCACGTGTCGTGGAACTTCGCGATCGGCGCGACCGGTGGCGGCGGATTCGGCGGCGGTGGCGGTGGGCGCGGGGCGGGCGGCGCCGTGGCGCCGCTGCGGCCTTCCGAGTCGATCGCGGCGCCCGATTCGAGCGGTTCACCGACTGTCGTAGTTGCTGCGGGCGGCGGTCGCGGCGGTCGCGGCGGCGGCGGTGGCGGCGGCGGCTTCGGCGGCCGTGGGAATGGAGAGGCGGAGACTGGTGACTACCGCGTCGTGCTCGATGCGGGCGGGACGAAGATGACGCAGGTGCTGCGGGTGGTCAGAGTCGAGCCGGGGCAGGTTTCGGTTCGGTAGTTGAGTCTAAGGTCTGGAGTCTAGAGTCTGAAAACCCGCGGTTTGCAGTTCACGGCTTTGAACGGCGAGGCGCGTGTTGTCAGACTCTAGATCTTAGACGCAAGACTTTAGACCGATTACGACTTGGGCGGGGGCGATACGTCGACGACGTGTCGCCCCCCTTCGCTTTGCGCCGCAGCCAATTTCCGTTTCAGCGATGCGAACAGAAACATTCGCTCCGCTTCGGTCATGCTCGCGAGCTGAGAAGGAACAACGAGTCCCTTCGCGATCGCCTCTTTCATCATCGCGGGGGATATCTGTTCGAGCATCGTGAGGTTCGCCGCGTTCGCGCCGCGCTGTCCGCGCGGGCCGAGCTCACCGCGAATCATCCGCCCGACCCACACGATGCCGGCGAACGACAGGCCGAGCACCACGAAGGCGATGATGAGGTAGACGAACTGCGATCCGCTGAATGCCGGGCTCATGCGCGCGCCGATTTCACCTCGTGAATCGTGATCGTTTGCTTCGCCGTTCCGTCCGTCCACGGAATGCGATCGCGGATCCCCACCGTGCAGCCGCGTTGCTCGCACGCTGTGACGAATGAAAGCAGCGCGATGCGCCCCGGATCCGCGACGAGAGCAACTCCGCCGGGCGCGAGCGACGCGACGATTGCGTCCGCCACGAGCGTCGCATACTCGCGCTCATAGAGTACGTCCGACGCCAGCACGAGGTCAAACGTTCCGAGGTCGGGCGGAAAATTTCGCCAGTCCGCGAGGCGGGTGAGCGGCTCGCGACCGGTCGCGCTGAGACCGTTGCGGCGCGCGAACAACAGCGCGTCTTCGTAGTAATCGGTCGCGAGGACATCGAACTTCGCGCGCAGCGCGGCGATGGTCACGAGGCCAAGCCCGCACCCGAGTTCGAGCGCGCGTTTTCCGCCGCCGTCGAGCCCGGTGACAACGCCACCGAGCGCGACCGATGAGGGCCACACATCCGCCCAGTAGGGAAGCCGTTCATCGCGCTCGAAATCAATCTCGTTGATCAGTTCGTCCGCGCTGCGCGGCGTCTCGAGCTCGACGTCGCCGCCGGTCATCGCGACGCTCACCTTGGCGAGAACGAACCTTCGGTCGAGTGCTTCGAGCTCCGGCGAGAGTTCAGAGGGCAAAATCGCCCGCGAGTTCGGCGTCATCGCCAATCAACATGGCATGCAATGTCTCGCCCGCCGCCACGTTTCGGCGGCCGGCGGGAACAACGAGCAGCGCGTTCGCGTTCGACATCGACGTGAGAATTCCCGAGCTCTGCGGCCCGGTGAGCCGCGCGGTGATTCTGCCGTCGCGCACGGTCACGACGGCGCGCAAAAAATGCGTGAGGTCGGCGTTGGTCGTTACTGGTTCATCGAGCACCACTGTCACCGGCCGCCGAAAGAGTTTCGTGTGGCCGCGCATCTTATGAATCGCGGGGCGCGCGAACAATTCGAAGGTCACCATCGTCGAAACGGGATTTCCCGGAAGGCCGATCCATGGCCTGCCGTCGAGCAATCCAAAACCGATCGGCGCGCCGGGCCGCATCCGCACGCGCCAGAACTTCATCTCCGCGCCCATTTCCTCGAGCACGCGGCGCATGTAATCATGCTCGCCCACGGAAATGCCCGCGGACGTGATGATCATGTCGCATGCGCGCGCCTTCTCGAGCAGCGCGCGGATCGCCGACGGAGTGTCGCCGGCGATCCCGAGATAAACCGGCTCGGCGCCGGCCTCGCGCACGAGCGCCTGAAGGGTGTATCCGTTCGACGAAACAATCTTCTTCCCGGCGCGGACCTGCTCGAATCCGTCGAGCTCGACGAGCTCGTCGCCGGACGTGAGGATCGCGACGCGCGGTGCGCGCACGACCTCGACCTCCGCAAAGCCGAGCGATGCGAGCACGCCGATCTGCGCGGCGCCGAGCGGCGTGCCGGCGGCGATCGCCACCCGGCCGGCCACGATGTCTTCGCCGCGCGGGCGCACGTTCTTGCCTGCGTCGCGCGCGTCGCGAATCTCAACGGCAGCCGTGCCGCCGTCGGTGTCTTCGACGCGGACAACGGTGTCGACGCCTTCGGGAACGGGCGCTCCGGTCATGATCTGTGTGGCCTCGCCCGGGCCGACGACACGAGTCGGGAACTGTCCCGCCGCCACGCTCTCGATCACGCGAAGCGTCACGGGGAGCGCGACGATGTCGGCAGAGCGGACTGCGTAGCCGTCCATGGCCGAGTTATTCCACGGCGGGAGCGTGACCGGCGCGACGGCGTCGACAGCGAGCACGGAGTTGCATGCGTCGAGCAGCGGGCGCGTCACCGTCCCAAGCGCGCGCACGTCGGCGACGATCCGGGCGACCGCGTCCGCAACCTGCAGCGGCGCCGCGCCGCCGTCGGGTTTCGCCATGGTCAGCGTTCCATCCGGCTCGACGCGAGCAGTACGAGAATCGCGTCTGCGACGCGATCGACTTCTCGAGTCGGAGTACTGAAATTGTTGCAGAGGAGGCTGAAGATCAGCATTCGCCCGTCGGCGGTGGTGACGTAGCCGGAGAGTGACCGCGTCTTGTCGAGCGTGCCCGTTTTCGCGTGCACATTGGTTTGTGCCGGAGTGCCTTTCATGCGTCCGCCGATCGTGCCGTCGACACCGGCCACAGGCAGCGCGTCGTACCATACCGTGAAGTGTGGACCTGCGCGCATCGCGTCGAGGATGCGCACGATCGTTTCCGGCGTGACGTAATCATGGCGCGACATGCCGCTGCCATCGCGGACCGCAAATCCATCGGGAAGCGCGCCCCACGCGGTGAGCTGCCGTTCGATCACGCGCCGTCCGCTGTCGGCGGTGCCGACGCCCGTTTTCTCGAGCGCGAGCGTCTTGAAAAGAATTTCTGCGATCTGGTTTTGCGACGGCTTCGCCATGCGCGCGAGAATTGCCGAGAGCGGCGCCGAGTGGAGTTCGAAAATGGGGAGCAGCCCGGCGTCCGCGAGCGGAACGCGCGAATCGACCGATCCGTCCAGGATGATGCGCCGCTCCGCGAGCGCCGCTGCCAGTGCGCCAAGAAAGGCCGCCGCGGGGTCGCGGATCACGATCACGCCCGCGACCGAATCGCCGTTTGCGCGCGCGCGTTTGCCCGGCAACAGTCCTTCGTTGAGAAACAATTCGTCGATCACCGCGCCGGACGGCGTCGAGAGATCGTCGATCTGCCATCCGAATCCGTAGGTGGAATCAGGGAATGCGTCGCCGGCGCGGCGCAGCGAACCGTGAATTCTCCGGATGCCATGCC
>DASYSH010000352.1:0-11584 GCA_036003525.1 Gemmatimonadaceae bacterium
TCGATCTACGGCTGGCGCGGGGCGGATGTGCGAAACATTCTCGATTTCGAGCGCGACTATCCCGAGGCGAAGGTCGTGCGCCTGGAGGAGAACTACCGTTCGACTCCGCAGGTTCTCGCGCTCGCGAACGCCGTGATCAGCGACAACTCGGAGCGCCGCGGCAAGGTGCTGCGCGCGACACGGCCGGGCGGCGATCCCGTCGCGCTCGTCGCCGCGCTCGACGACCGCGACGAAGCCGACTACATCGCATCGGAAATCGAGATGCGCAGGCAGCGCAACGGCGAGCCGCTCGGCTCGAACGCCGTGCTGTACCGCACGAACTCGCAGAGCCGTCTCCTCGAAGAATCGCTGCGCCGCCGCGCGATTCCATACCGGCTCGTGGGTGCGGTGCGTTTTTACGACCGGCGCGAGATCAAGGATCTGATCGCGTGGCTGCGCATTATCGCCAATCCCTCCGACGACGAGGCGTTCCGTCGCGCGATCACGACGCCGCGCCGCGGCATCGGTGATACAACGGTCGAGATGCTCGCGCTCGCCGCGGCCGATGCGGGTGTGCCGCTGCTCGCCGCTGCCGCGCGGGAGGATCTCGTCACCGGCGCGCGCATCGCGACGCGAAACGCGTTGAAAGATTTCGCGGATTTGGTGGAACGGTTCCGCGTGAAGGCCGAAGACTCCAGCGTGGATCGTCTGATCCTCTCGCTCGTCGACGAAATCGGTTTCGCCGATGCGCTGCGCGCAGAAGGCCCCGAAGGACTCGAACGCCTCGACAACGTCGCGGAACTCGCGCGCGGCGCGGCCGAGCTCGTGATCGACGAGGGCGGTGAAGTCGGCCTGCGTCCGCTCGACCATTTCTTGCAGCGCGCGACGCTCGTCGCGGGGATCGACTTGCTCGGGCCCGATGCCGACGCCGTCACGATGATGACGCTGCACACGGCGAAGGGCCTCGAGTTTCCGGTCGTGTTCATTGCCGGTCTCGAAAACGGTCTCTTTCCGCTCGCACGCAGCTTCGACGATCCCGCGTTGCTCGAGGAAGAGCGCCGCTTGTTTTATGTGGGCATCACGCGCGCAGAGCGAAAACTGTATTTGACCTGGGCGCGCAGCAGACGCCGCAACGGTGAACTAATTTCTTCCGCGGTTTCGACGTTCGTCACGCCGGCGGTCGAGAAGCTCGTCGACCCGCAGGCGACGATCCGCCTCCGCGCGAGCGGGCGTTCGGGCGGCGCCGGAATTCGCGCGGGGTCCGCGCCGCGCGACTGGGACGATGACTCACCGCGCACGTGGCAGCGGAATCCCGCCCGCGAGCGCGCCGTGCACATGGACGAGATGTCGCAGGACGTGCCCGCGTTCATTCAGGGCGAGCGCGTGAAGCACAAGACGTTCGGATCCGGCACCATCTCTGCGATGGCGGGCGCCGGACGCGATGCAAAAGTGACCGTGGATTTTGACGATGAAAACGTGGGGCGAAAGCGGCTGGTCGTCGCGTTCGCCGGACTCGAACGAGGGTTCGACTGATATGGCGGTTTCGAAAGACGATGTGCGGCATATCGCCGGTCTCGCGCGCATCGGCGTTGCCGAGGAGCGTCTCGATTCGCTCGTGACGGAACTCAACGGCATTCTCGCGCACATGGATGTCCTCCAGAAAGTGAACAGTGCCGGCGCAGCGGCGAAGGCGGACGCGCTGCGCACGGGAATGCCGCTCGGCGCCGACCACGCCCCGAGCGTCGCGCTCGAACGGCCCATCGCGCAGATCGCGCCGCCGACCCGCGCGCTCGACGGCGCGCCGATGCCGTCCGTGATCGACGGATTCTTTCTCGTCCCGCGGCTCGCGACGCACGAAGACGCGGGAGACGCGTCGTGAGCGCAACGCCGGAATCGGTTTTGCACGATGGCGCCGCGGCGATCGCCGCGGCGGTGCGCGAGGGGAGGATGTCTCCGCGATCGGTCGTCGAGGCGAGCTTTGCGCGCGCGGAGGAAGTCGATGCGGGCCCGAATGGACTCAACTGCATTTTGTCCTCCGACCTGAACTCGTCGCTGCACGCGGTTGAAAGCGCGCCCGTCGGCGGCGCGCTCGCCGGCGTGCCGTTCGTGCTGAAGGACAACATCGCGACGACGACGCTCAACACATCGTGCGGCTCGAAAATTCTCGAGGGATACGTGAGCCCGTATGATTCGACGGTCGCGCGGAAATTGCGCGCGGCCGGCGCGATTCTCGTCGGCAAGGGCAACATGGATGAGTTCGCGATGGGATCGTCGACGGAGTTCTCGGCCTTCGGGCCGTCACGCAACCCGATAGACAGAACCCGCGTTCCCGGCGGATCGTCCGGCGGATCGGCTGCATCGGTCGCCGCGGGCATCGTGCCGATCGCGTTCGGTTCGGAAACCGGCGGATCCGTCCGTCAGCCGGCGGCGTTCTGCGGAGTCGTGGGCGTGAAGCCGACGTACGGCCGCATCAGCCGCTTCGGCCTCGTCGCGTTCGCATCGTCGCTCGACAATATCGGCGTGTTCGGCCGCACGGTTGACGACGCCGCGCGCGCCATGGAGGTCGTGTCGGGCGACGACGCGCTTCACGACGCCACGTCCGCGCGGCTCGCCGCGCCGGAATTGCGCACCGACTCGCGCGATCTTGCGGGCGTCGTCATCGGAAAGCCGAAAGAATATTTTCCCGCTTCGCTCACGCCGGCGATGCGCGCGCACTGCGAGCGCGCGATCGATGCGCTTCGGGCGCGTGGTGCGGAAATCCGCGACGTGTCGCTGCCGCACACCGATCTCGCCCTGCCGGTCTACTACATCATCGCGCCCGCCGAGTGTTCCGCGAACCTCGCGCGCTTCGACGGAGTTCGTTACGGGCTGCGCATGGAAGGCGAAGGCCTGCGCGGCATGTACGAAGCCACGCGGTCAACGGGATTCGGCACGGAAGTGACGCGCCGTATTTTGCTCGGCACGTACGTGCTGTCCGCCGGCTACTACGACGCGTATTACCGGAAAGCGCAGGATGTCCGCGCGCTGATCGCCAAGGACTTCACCGACGTCTGGGCGTCCGGCGTCCACGCGCTGTTCACGCCGACCACCGCCGCGCCCGCGTTCACCATCGGCGCAATTTCCGATCCGTACGAGATGTATCTCTGCGACTTGTTCACCGTGTCCGCGAATCTGGCCGAGGTGCCCGCGATCTCCGTTCCCATCGGCAGAATCGACGGACTTCCGGTCGGCGGCCAGGTTATCGCGCCGAAATTCGATGAGCGGATGATGTTCAGGATTTCATACGCGCTCGAGTCCGAGCTGGGACAGGCGGCGCACACATGAGCGCGGCATATGAGATGATCGTCGGCCTCGAAGTGCACGTGCAGCTCAAGACGCGCACGAAGGCCTTCTGCCGGTGCTCCACGTCGTTTGGCGATCCGCCGAACACGAACACGTGTCCGGTGTGCCTCGCGCTTCCCGGCGCCCTCCCCGTGCTCAACGAGCGCGCCGTCGAACTCGCGGCGCGCGCGGCGCTTGCGCTCGGGCTCGAAGTGCACGAGCGGTCGATCTTCGCGCGAAAGAATTATTTCTATCCCGATCTTCCGAAAGGATATCAGATCTCGCAGTTCGACCGTCCGCTGGCGGAGCGCGGCGCGCTCGCGATCGGCGGCGGCCGCTCGATCGGCATCACGCGCATCCACATGGAAGAGGATGCGGGCAAATCAGTGCACGATCGCTTCCCGGGATTCACGGCGATCGACCTCAATCGCGCCGGCGTTCCGCTCATCGAGATCGTCAGCGAACCCGAGATTCGCAGCAGCGCCGAGGCCGGCGCGTACCTGCGCGCGCTGAAGGAAATCCTCTCCTACGCGGAAGTTTCCGACGTTTCGATGGAAGAGGGGAGCCTGCGCGTCGACGCGAACGTCAGCGCGCGCCCGGTCGGCGAAACCGCCCTTCGCACACGCACGGAAATCAAGAATCTCAATTCGTTTTCGAACGTCGAGCGCGCGCTCGAGCTCGAGTTCGCGCGGCATGTCTCGGTGCACGAATCCGGCGGCACGATCGTGCAGCAGACCATGCTGTTCGATGCGCACAAGAATGAGGTGCGCGGCGCCCGGTCGAAGGAGGGAAGCCACGACTACCGGTACTTCCCCGAGCCGGATCTTCCTCCGCTCGTGCTCACGAGCGAGTGGATTCAGGGAGTGCGCTACGGACTTCCCGAATTCCCGGCCGCGCGCCGCGCGCGGTATGCCGCCAGCTATGCGATGGGCGAAACGGACGCCGAAGTCCTGACGTCGAGCCGCGCGCTAGGTGACTATTTCGAAAAGGTCGCGTCCGCTGCGGGTGATCCCAAACTCGCCGCAAACTGGGTGATGGGCGAGGTCAGCGCCGCGCTCAATGAATCTGAAACCGAAATCGGCGCCTTCGCCGTCCCGCCGGCGGCGCTCGGCGAATTGATCGCGCTCGTCAAGAACGGCGCGCTCAGCAACACGGCCGCGAAAACCGTCTTTGCAACGATGCTGAAAGAGGGCGGCACGGCGCGGCTGATCGCCGAACGCGACGGCTTGCTGCAGGTCGGCGACGATTCCGCGCTCGTCGCGTGGATCGACGAAGTATGGGCCGAGCATCCCGACGAGGCCGCGCGGTTCGCGGGCGGCGAGCGCAAGCTTCAGGGCGTGCTCGTCGGCTTCGTGATGAAAAAATCGAAGGGTCGCGCCGACCCCAAGAAGGTCAATCAGCTTCTCGGAGCGAGAGCCGGAACGTAGAGAGGGGTCGCGAGCGCTCGCGTGAACGCGAGGGTCGTCTCCGGCATTCCGAACTCACGGCTCGCTTCGGTCCGCACTGCGTCGTCGCCCCCGCGTTTCATCGCGGCGCGGCGCACCAGTTTCGCGGCGCGCAGCGCACGGTCGCCCGACGGATCGAGTGTGTACGGCTCCGACGCGCTCTCGCGGATGAGAAAATCCACGATGAAGTCGAACGATCGCGTGAGATAGCGTCCGACTTCACGCTCCTCGAGGTCCCAGCGGCTGTTCTGCGCCAGCAGCGTGAAGATTCGCTGCCAGCTCTCGGTGTCGGTCACGTACACCATCCCCCGAAAAATCCGCCGGTTGGTGGGCGTGCTGAAAATCGTCGGGCTGAGAATGCGGTCGAGATGGTCGTCGCTTCGCGAATGATCGAGCAGAATGATTTCGTGGGCGCGCCTCGGAAATGTGTCGCCGATGTGCGTTTCAAACCGGCTCTCCCAGTAGCTGTGGCCGAGTCCGCTCGTGCTCGTGGTCACGGCGAGCTGATGCGGCACGAAATAATTGTGCGCGACCGCGTCCGCCGCGAGATGCGCGAGGTATCCATAGCCGAACGCGCGGACTTTGTCATCGCGCGACTGGTCGAGGATCTCCATCCCGACGTTCCACGAGTGACAGTGCCGCCCGAACTTCGCGTATTTTTTCGCGATGCTCGTGTCCGCGGCGATCGAACCGTAGAGAAAATCGGTTGGATGAGACCGCAACAGTGCGGCGATCGCGGGCGGCAGCAGCGCCGCATTTCTCAGCACCGCTTCGCCGAGCAAAATGTGGGTGCCCGGTGTCCACGCCCATGCCACGGTTGGAACGAGCGCGAGCAGCACGATTGCGCCGGCCGCGAACCAGAGCACGCGCTTCACGGAGTTATCTCCCTGAGCCGGGCGTCTCGCGGTACGGCGAGTCAGGCGCGTCCTCTTCCTCCTCTTCCTCCGCCTCGTCCTCTGCCTCGGCTTCCTCCACTTTCGCCGCGTGCCGGTCGCGAATTTTCTGCGCGCCCCATTTCAGTCCATCCGCGGCAAGCCCGCCGACCTCGACGAGCGCGTCGGCCTTGCGATGCACTTTTTCGAGCAGTTCGTTGAACGAGTCGACGCGCTTGCCGAACTCCGCAATCCGGCGGTCGAGTGCCTCGTGCGCGCGCCGCACCGTGCGCCAGATCCCGAACATCAGCAGCACGAGACCGCCGATCAGAATCAGCACCAGGAGCGTCGACAGCCCCGACGCCACGAACACAACCTGCTCGAACCATGTGCGCACCGGCGGCACCTGACGCATGATCACGGTGTCGTGCGATGCCACGGTCTGCGCGGCCTGAATCAGCAGTCGTGCCGCCGAACTCACGAGAATCGTCATATCTGGATGCTAGTACCTACTCCAATCGCCGGGCAACCCGCACGATGGAGGTACAGTGCATCCAGGGCCCGAACGATCGGCGACGGATTGGCCGATCGCTTAAGTTTCCACTCTCCTCCGGCACAAGAAAAACATGTCCGCAGTGCAATTCATCGTTGAGGGTGGAAACCGGCTGTCGGGTGCGATCCGGCCCAGCGGCAACAAGAACGCCGCGCTCCCGATCGTCGCGGCCGCGCTGCTCACCGACCAGCCCGTCACGCTCGAAAACGTCCCGCGCATCCGCGATCTCGAGACCCTGGTCGAGCTCGTAAAGACGACGGGCGCCGCCGCTGAGTGGACCGATCGCAACACGCTTCGCATTCACGCGAAAACCGTGAACGCGACGTCGCTCGATCCGGCGATGTGCGCGCGCATTCGCGCGTCGATTCTTCTCGCGGCTCCGCTTCTGGCGCGCTGCGGTCAGGTCGAGCTCTCGCCCCCCGGCGGTGATGTGATCGGGCGCCGCCGCCTCGATACGCATTTTCTCGCTCTCCAGCAGCTGGGCGCGACGCACGCGTTCGACGATCGCATCGCGTTCAAGACCGCCGGACTCCGCGGAGCCGACGTGTTCCTCGACGAACCAAGCGTCACCGGCACCGAGAATGCGGTGATGGCCGCCGTCGCCGCGAAGGGCGACACGATTCTCCGCAACGCCGCGTGCGAACCGCACGTGCAGGATCTGTGCAACTTTCTCGTCGCGCTCGGCGCATCGATCGAGGGGATCGGCACGAACCTCATTCGCGTGCATGGCGGAAAACCGCTGCACGGCGCGACGCACGAGATCGGTCCGGACCATATCGAAGTAGGCTCGTTCATCGGCCTCGCCGCCGTCACGAAGTCCGCGATTCGCATCGAGCGCGCGGGCGTCGAACATCTGCGGTCGATCCGCCTCGGGTTCGAACGTCTCGGTATCGTCACGAAAATCGAAGGCGACGATCTGCTCGTGCCCGCGGAGCAGTCGATGGAAATCCAGAGCGATCTCGGCGGCCACGTGCCGAAACTCGAAGACCAGCCGTGGCCCGCGTTCCCGGCCGACGTGATGTCGATCGCGATCGTCGCGGCGACGCAGTGCACGGGCCTCGTGCTGATGCACGAAAAAATGTTCGAGTCGCGTTTGTTTTTCGTCGACAAGCTCGTCGGCATGGGTGCGCGCATCGTCTTGTGCGATCCGCATCGCGCGCTCGTCGCCGGTCCGAGCCGCCTTCATGGCGCGACGGTCGAGTCGCCGGATATTCGCGCGGGAATGGCGATGCTGATCGCGGCGCTGTGCGCGAACGGCACGAGCACGATCAACAATGTCGGCCAGATCGAGCGCGGGTATGAGCGGATCGACGAGCGGCTTGGCGCGCTCGGCGCCAGGATCAAACGCGTGGAGGTTGGCCGGACGTGACCGCGGCGGGTTCTTCGGAACGGATTCCGCTGCGCGAAAAGGTCGAATCATTCGCGTCGATCGGTATCGAGGCGTTCACGACGACGCGCGTCGCGGGAGATTTCGGACTCGGCGACGGCGAACCGCCCGCCGCGGCCGTCGCGAAATGGGTTGAGCTGCAGGCCGGGCTTGCGGCGGTCGCGCCGCGCCTCGCGAGCGCAAAGCAGGTGCACGGGACCAAGATTCTCGAGCACGGCGTGGGCACCGCGGCCGGCGCCGCCGCCGCGGGCGACCATGGATGGACCCGGCACAACAACGCCGATGGTCACATCACGTTCGCACCGGGTGTGGCGTTGGCGGTGCAGATCGCCGACTGCGTGCCGGTGTTCGTCGCGCATCCGTCAGGCGCGGTCGCCCTGTTGCATGCAGGGTGGCGCGGGACCGCCGGAAAAATTCTGCAGCACGGAATTTCGCGGATGGTCGAGCACGGGCTCGACGCCGTGGATCTGAAGGTTCATTTCGGTCCCGCGATCTGCGGTCGGTGCTATGAGGTCGGTCCAGACACGTTCGAACAGCTCACCGGCTGGCAGACGATCCGCAATCGAAACGTCGATCTGCGCGCACTGCTTTCGGAGCAGGCCAAGGAGATGGGCGTCCGGCAGCTCACCGCGAGTCCGCACTGCACCAAGTGCGATAACGATCGTTTCTTCTCGCATCGCGCCGGGGACGCAGCGAGGCAAGTCGCCGTCATCATCTCCGCCGTCGAATCTAAGGTCTAGTGTCTAAGGTCTAGTGTCTGAAAACCCGCTATTGGCCGTTCATAGCCGAGAACTACGAACCAATGTTTTCAGACACTAGGCTTTAGACCGTAGACTCTAGACAAACGGTCCTGCGCCAACTATAATTCTTGAAGCTGAGCGGCGAAGTCGAAGCCGCCCGGCAAGATGTGGGGGAAGTTCTCCCCACATTTTTTTGTCCTCGCAAGTAACATGGAATCAACGTGAAGCAAGCACTGGAACCTATTGTGGTTGCTGAACTTGACTCGCTTGGATTTGACCTCGTCGAGATCAAAGTGGGCGGCAGCAAGGGGCGTCCGATTCTGGACGTTCGAATTGACAGGCGCGATCTGCAAAAGGTGAGCGTCGGTGATTGTGAACGGGCTTCGCGCGCGATCGAAGCCAGACTCGACGCGATGCCCGACGCGATCCCCGGGCGGTATGTGCTCGAAGTGTCGTCGCCGGGAATGGAGCGGCCGTTGAAGACCGTCGCCGATTGGCGCCGCTTCGTCGGGCGCCACGTGAATGTGAAAAGTGCGCGGTTCGCCGCGATTGGCGGTTATTCGGAAGTAGAGATCGTTTCGGTGCAGGGCGAGGAAGGGCACGAGCAGTATCTCGTGCGCGACCTCAAGGGCAATGATCACACATTGGCGCCGGCGGATATTCAGGAAGCCCGCCTCGCGTTCCACTGGAAACCGTAGGAGTCCAGGATGGCCGGTTCGACTGAGATAATCACGGCGATTCGCGACCTCTCGAATCTCAAACAGATCGAGCGTTCCGAGTTGCACGAGCTGCTGCAGGACGGCATTCACGCCGCCCTCGCGAAGAAGCACGGCCCGACGGTGCAGGCCGAAGTCGACATCGACGACGACAAGGGAGAGATCCGCATCGTTCTCCTGAAGACCGTTGTCGAAGTCGTCACCGATCCTGCCCGCGAAATCACGCTCGAAGAAGCGCGCTTCGAAGATCCTGACTATCAGATCGCCGACGTCATGGAAATTCCGGTCGACTTCGCCGAGTTCGGCCGCTCGGCGGTGCAGGCGGCAAAGCAGCGCATCATCCAGCGCGTTCGCGAAGGCGAGCGCACGAAGATTCGCGACGAGTTCAACGACCGCGTCGGCGATCTGCTCTCCGGAGAAATCCAGCAGATCGAGCGCGGCAAGATCGTCGTGATGCTCAACAAATTCCGCGAAGCCGAAGCGATCATTCCGTATCGCGAGCAGAATCATCGCGAGGACTACAAGCAGGGCGAGCCGATTCGCGCCGTGCTGAAAAAAATCGAGGAGACGCCGAAAGGCCCGCGCCTCGTGCTGTCGCGCGGCGATTCCATGTTCGTGAAGGCGCTGTTCAAGCTCGAGGTGCCCGAGATTCAGCAGGGCATCGTCGAGATTCGCGCGTCGTCGCGCGAAGTCGGCAGCCGCACCAAGATCGCGGTGTTCTCGAAGGACGATTCGATCGATCCGGTGGGCGCATGCGTGGGCCTCAAGGGCTCGCGGGTGCAGGCGGTCGTGCAGGAACTGGGCGGCGAGCGCATCGACATCGTGCCGTGGTCGTCGGATCCGGAGCGCTTCGCGAAGCTCGCGCTCGCGCCGGCGAAAGTCGCGCGCGTGTTCAGCGATGCGGCGACGAAAACAATTCAGGCCGTCGTCGACGAAGACCAGCTCTCGCTCGCGATCGGCCGCAACGGACAGAACGTTCGTCTCGCGTCGGAACTCACCGAGTGGAAAATCGATTTGTACTCGAGCCGCGAGTGGCTGGAGCGTGGCGGCGATGCGCCGCTGTTCGCGCCGCTGCCCGAGGAGGACGCCGGCGAGGAAGCGGCGGACGTGAAGCTCTCGGACATCGAGGGACTTCCGCCCGCAACGGTGGCCGTGCTCGAAGCCGGCGGATACAAGACGCTGAATGACATCATCGATCTCGAGCGCGAGGATTTCCTCAAGCTCGCCGGCATCGCGCCGGAGGAAGCCGATCGACTGATGGCGTTCATCAACGAAGTGACCGGTGACGATGCCGGCGACGATACTCCGCACGAGGGCGGCGCCGCGGCATAGTGAACGAGAACGTTTCGAAAAAAGTGCTCGGCCTCGCCGGGCTCGGTGTGAGAGGACGGCTCGCGGTCATTGGAGTCGAGCGGGTGCGGGAAGCGGCGCAGAAAGGAAAATTGAAACTGGCGATCGTCGCGCGCGACGCGTCGAAAAACAGTCTCGATAAAATCGTTCCGCTGCTCGACGCGAAGCGGGTCAGGATCATTGACGGTATCGGCGCGGCCGCACTGGGCGCCGCGGTGGGAAGGGACGCGACGGCGGTGGTTGGCATCGTCGACGCGCAGCTGGCGAAGGGCATTCGCGGAGTCGTCGATTCCGCCGGACAGCCCGCATGAGTATCTCAGTTTTTTGGAGGTTGGCTTGACCAAGCTTCGGGTTCACGATCTGGCGGCAGAATTCGGCATTCCCAGCGACGAAGTCATCACGATGCTTCGTTCGCTCGATGTCGTCGTCCGCAGTCACCTGACGCAGCTCACCGACGATCAGGTGGCGCGCGCTCGCGCACGATGGGAACGCGAAAAGCGCTCCCGCGCGGCAAAGGCGGCGGCGCCTGCCGCTGCGCCTGCGCGCCGTCGTCGCACGAGTGCGGCTGCCGACGCGGTCGTCGCGCCGGATGAAGACGCTGCGCCCTCGAAGCCGAAATCCAAGACCGCAGCGAAGGGCAAGGCGAAAGCCGCGCCAGCGCCGGAGCCGGAACCGGAGCCCGAGGTGAAGGCCGGCACGCGCCGTCGCCGCGCCGCGCCCGTTCCGACGCCCGAGGAAATCGCCGAGGCCGCCGCGCCCGTCGAAGAAATCGTCGCCGAAGCGCCCGAGCCTCCGAAGAAAGAAATCGTCGCCGAAAGCGTTTCGGCCGCGCCCGCCGCAACGGTTGAAAAACCCGCGCCTGTCGCGCCGCCGGCCGAGACGTCTTCGGCCGATGTCGCACCCGCCAAGCCGCAGGTGCCACCTGCGGCGCCGAGCGTGCCGCATCCGGCTCCGCAGGGCCCCTACTCGACGCCCGACCGTCCGCGTCCGCGCTCGGTCGTTCCGGGGGCGCCGCGTCCCCGTCCGGTGACGAGCGGAATGTCGTTCCCGCCGCGTCCTGTCGCATCGGCCACGCCGGGCACGGGCAGTGGCGGCGGCGTCTCACGGCGTGACGATCGCCGTCCCAGCGGCGGCGGTGGCGGATCGCAGGGCGGGATGGGTGCGCCCGCGCCGTCCGCGGGTCGCCGGAAGAAAGGCAAGCGTGGTCAAGTCGACCAAGAG
>DASYSH010000353.1:0-6888 GCA_036003525.1 Gemmatimonadaceae bacterium
CGGCTTCGGAACCCGCGCCGTGCACGCCGGCCAACGACCGGAGCCGCTCGCCGGCGCCATCATGACGCCCGTCTATCTCACGTCCACCTACGTACAGGAAGAGCTTGGCCGGAACAAGGGCTACGAATACGCCCGCGGCAAGAATCCGACGCGCGAAGCGCTCGAGCGCAACGTTGCCGCGCTCGAAGGTGGCCGCCACGGCTTCGCGTTCTCCAGCGGCATGGGCTGCACCGACTCGCTCATGAAGCTGTTCAAGGCGGGCGACCACATCGTCTGCGGCGAAAACGTGTACGGCGGAACGTACCGCCTCTTCGACAAGATCCTGAAGAATTTCGGGATGTCGTTCACATTCGTCGACACCCGCGATCCGCAGAAAATCGCGGACGCGATTCTGCCGAACACGGTCGCGCTGCTGCTCGAGACGCCGACGAACCCGCTGATGCGACTGACGGACCTCACAGCCGCGGCTGCGATCTCGAAAAAACACAATGTGCTGCTGATCGTCGACAACACTTTTGCGACGCCGTATTTTCAGCGCCCGCTCGAATCCGGCGCGAATATCGTGTTTCACTCGACGACGAAATACCTCAACGGCCACAGCGACATGATCGGCGGCATCTGCGTCCTCAACGACGACGATCTCGCCGCGCGGATCCAATTCATCGCAAACGCGGCGGGAGCCGTCCCCGGGCCGATGGACTCCTGGCTCGCATTGCGCGGAACCAAGACGCTCGCGCTCCGCATGCGCCAGCACGATGCGAACGGCCGGAAAATCGCGGACGCGCTCGCGAAGAAGGTCGGCGCGGAGCGGGTGTTTTATCCGGGACTCACCTCACACCCGCAGCATGAACTCGCCAAGAAACAGATGTCCGGATTCGGCGGAATGATTTCCGTCGAATGCAACAGCAAGGAAAACGCCGGCAAGGTCCTTGGCCGGGTGAAAGTATTCTCGCTCGCCGAATCGCTGGGCGGCGTCGAGTCGCTGATCAGCCATCCGGCGTCCATGACGCACGCCTCGGTGGAGCTCGAGCGTCGCGCGAAACTCGGCGTCACTGAGGGACTCGTACGCCTCTCGTGCGGCGTGGAAGACGTGGATGATTTGCTCGAGGATCTCGACAAGGCGTTCGCCGGGATCTGACGACACTTTTCCCCCGACCGACACGTAGAAGAGAGCAACCCCGGAGGCCATAATGCCCGACCGCAAAGTTCTCACAGATATTTCATCGAAGAGCTGGGAACATCCGGCCGACCGCGCCGCGCTGAACGCGCTTCGCGCCCTGCCGATGTTCGACGAAGTCGTTCGCAAGGTGATGGGTTTTTTCGGCGACGTCGGCGTTCGGCAGCTCTTTCTCGCGAACGCGGTGCTCGTCGGTCCCAACCAGCGGCCCGGGCTCAACGAGCTCTACGAAGAAGTACTCACGGCGATGAACTGCCCCACGCGCCCGCAACTCTACGTCAAGCAGACGCCTGAAGCAAACGCCATCGCCGTCGGATTCGACGAACCATTCGTCGTGATCAACTCGGGCGCGCTCACGCTGCTGAACCGCGAGGAACAGCGGTTCCTGCTCGCCCACGAAGTCGGTCATATCATGAGCGGCCACGTCGTGTATCGCACGCTCGCGGCGATCCTGCTGCTCGTCGGAATCAGCGGTCTTCCCTTCCTCGCCGGTCTTGCGCTCCTTCCGATTCAGGTCGGGCTGCTCGAGTGGTATCGCAAGAGCGAGTTGTCTGCCGACCGCGCGGGTCTGCTCGGATCGCAGAGTCGCGACGACACGCTGATGGCGTTCCTCAAACTCGCGGGCGGCGCAGGCGAAGGCGACAAGATCAGCCTCGAAGAATTCATGAAGCAGGCTTCCTCGTACGAAACGCAGAACGGCGCGCGCGAAGCGATCATGAAAATCCTGAACACGGTCTTCCGCGAGCATCCGTTCAACACCGTGCGCGCCGCCGAGCTCCAGCGGTGGATCGATTCCGGCGCGTACGACAGGATTCTCGCCGGCGAGTACATCAAGCGGTCCGACCCGGCGACCGAGCGGCCGCTGAACGAAGACTTCGAAGACGCGGCGGGCTATTACGGCGACGAAGCGCGCGCTGCGTTCGGCAAGCTCGGTGACGTGTTCGACCGCGCGAAAGGCGCGTTCGACGACGCATTTAAAGGCGCCCGGCGGTGAAAGTCCTGATCGTCGGCGGAGGCGCGCGCGAGCACGCACTCGGCTGGAAGCTCCTCCACGACGACCCGTCGCTCGAAATCATTGCGGCCCCCGGCAATCCGGGACTCGCCGCGATCGGCCGGTGCGTGAGCGTCGCGCCGATGGATATCGCCGAGCTGGCCGCGATCGCGCGCCGCGAGGAAGTGGCGTTCACGATCGTCGGCCCCGAGGGCCCGCTCGAAGCGGGCATCGTCGATCATTTCCGCGCGAAAGGACTGGCGGTATTTGGTCCCTCGAAGGCCGCGGCGCGGATCGAGACGTCCAAGCGTTTCGCGAAAGAGCTGATGATCGCGGCGAACGTGCCGACGGCGGACGCGCGCACATTTACGAATGTCGCGGATGCCGTCGCCGCCGCGGAGCGCGTCGGCGTGCCGGTCGTGATCAAGGCGTCCGGCCTCGCGGCCGGCAAGGGCGTGATCGTCGCGGCGACGATCGGCGAAGCGCGGGACGCGATCGAGTCGATGCTCGAGGGGAACATCTTCGGCGAGGCGGGACATGAAGTGCTCGTCGAAGAATTTCTGACCGGCGAAGAAATTTCCGTCTTTGCGCTGACCGACGGCACGCACGTGCTCCCGATGATCGGCGCGCAGGATCACAAACGGGCCGGCGAGGGGGACACCGGTCCTAATACCGGCGGAATGGGCGCATACGCTCCCGTTTCCATCGCGACCGAGGGGCTCGCCGCGCAAACAATCGAGCGCGTCTTCATTCCGACACTCACGGCGCTCCGCGAGGCGGGCTCGACGTTCACCGGCCTGCTCTACGCCGGGCTCATGCTCACGCCCGAAGGCCAGAGGGTCATCGAGTTCAACTGCCGTTTCGGCGATCCGGAAACCGAAGCGCTGCTCCCGCTGATGGCATCGGGGCTGCTCGAGCCGATGCGCGCGATCGCCAACGGGGATTCGATCGCCGGCGCGCGCGCAATCGAATGGCGGCCGGGCGCGTCCGTCACGACCGTCGTCGCATCGAACGGATATCCCGGAACTGTTGAATCCGGATTCGTCATCACGCTGCCCGACGCAGAACCCGACGTGCTCGTCTTTCACGCGGGAACCAGACGGAATGGCGCCGGCCAGCTCGCGACGGCCGGCGGCCGCGTGCTCGCGGTGACGGCGCTCGGCGCGACGCTCGCGGCCGCGCAGAAAAAAAGCGCGTCGTACGCGTCGCGCGTGGAGTTCGAGGGCCGGCAGTACCGCGGCGATATCGGCTGGCGCGACCTGTCGCGGCGTTGAGCCGCCCGGCTTAGGTGCCTGAACTCCCCGAAGTCGAAACAATTGCGCGAGACCTCCAATCCACGGTTCGGGGCGCAACGATCAAGGCGGCGCACGTGCACCGGCCGAATGTTTTGCGCGAGCGAACGCCGAAAAATTTTTCCACCCGCATAGCCGGCGCGACATTCGAAAAATTTTGGCGCCGCGCGAAATACGTCGTCGCCGATCTTTCCAGCGGCGACCGTCTCGTCGTGTCACCGCGCTTCACCGGAGCGCTGCTCGTCGAACCCGCGCCGTTCAAGCGCAGCGGCGCGGACTACACCTGCATCCAGTTTCCCCTGGCCGACGGCCGCACGCTTCGTTTTCGTGACGTGAGACGTCTCGGCACCGTCGAACTCATGGATCCGGCGCGGTTCGACGCATTCACGTCCGCTATCGGGCCGGAACCGCTGGAACCGTCGTTCACGGCGGGCGAGTTCACGAAAATCGTGCGGTCTTCCACACGGGCGATCAAGACGATCCTCATGGATCAGCGGCGCATGGCGGGCATCGGGAATATTTACGCGAACGAAGCGTGCTGGCGCGCGTTCATCCGCCCCGCGCGGCGCGGATCGTCACTGACGCGCGCGCAGGCGGCGCTGCTGCATCAGGAGGCGGTCGAAGTTCTCCGGATCGCGGTCGAACAGCGCGGGACCAGCTTTCGTGACTATCAGGATCCGTACGGCGGCCGCGGCGGTTTCCTTGGCCTCGCGAAAGTGTACGGCCGCGACGGCGAGCCGTGCGTGCGCTGCGGAACGGTGCTGAAATCGACGCACGCGCTCGAGAACAGGATCACCGCGTGGTGCACCACGTGCCAGAAGTGATGCCGTGAGTCGCAAGCGATCGGCATCAGCGGCGATCGAGGCGCGCGTCGAGACTCTGCTCGTGCACGTGAAGGCCGCCGTGCGCGGACGCCCCGGCGTCTATCGCATGATCGCGCCCGACGGTGAAATTCTCTATGTGGGCAAGGCGAAGAACCTCCGCACGCGGCTGCTCGGATATTTTCGCGCGGACTTTCCGGCTGACAAGAGCGCGCGGATCATTCGCGAAGCCGGCGAAGTGCAATGGGACTATCACCCGAGCGAATTTGCCGCGCTGATCGAGGAACTCCGGCTCATCAAGAAATTTCGCCCGCGCCTGAACGTCATGATGAAGCGCGACGCGCGGCACTTTGCGTTCATTCGCGTGACCGCAAACGCGGCGCCGAAGTTCATGGTCGTGCGCGGCGCGGGCAACGACGAGCACGGCACGTATTTCGGGCCGTTCCACGGCGCATGGCAGCTCGAGGAGGCGCTGCGCGAACTCAACGACGTGCTCGGCCTGCGCGATTGCCGGATGGACCAGCCGATGCACTTCTCCGACCAGCCGGAACTGCCTGTCGCGCCCGCGCGCACGCCGGGCTGCATTCGCTATGAGATCGGGAAGTGCCTGGGCCCGTGCGTCGCCGGAGTGAGCCAGCGCCAGTACCGCGCGCGGTTCAAAGTGGCGCGCGATTTTCTCGAAGGGCGTCAGGATTCTCCCCTCGAAACGCTGCGCGCCGCGATGGAAGAATCGAGCGACCGCCTCGAGTTCGAGCGCGCGGCGCAGCTGCGCGACAAGATGCAGCGGCTCGAATCACTGCGCGAACAATTCGAGCGGCTGCGGTTTGCGGTGGAATCGCTTTCGTTCGTGTACACCGTGCCGGGGCACGGCGGCGATGACCGTTCCTACTTGATTCGCCGCGGGCGGATCCGTGGCGAACTGCCGGCGCCGCAATCGCCGGACGAGCACAGCGCGCTCGCGGCGCGCGCCGCCGATATTTTTTCGCCGAAGGAACTCAGGAGCGCCACGGTTCCCGCGCACGAAGTCGACGAGCTCATGCTGCTCTCGAGCTGGTTCCGCAAATTCCCGGCGGAGCTGGACCGCACCGTGGCGGCGGCAGAGTTCCCGAGGAAGCGCACCGCGTAGTCGAAAACCCGCCAGCCGGTGAGGGATTCCCTTCTGGTTTCGCGGCCGCGTGGGACGAAGTTTCACGCATGTACCGGATTGCGCTGCTCGGCGCGCTGATCCTTCTCGGCGCCCCACTCGTCTGGCGGACCGCGCGCGGTGTCGCGCGCGGTCAATTCGCGACTGACGTCGTCGCATCGCTCGCGATCATCACGGCCGTGGCGATGGATCAGCCATTTGCCGGATTGGTCATCGTCGCCATGCAGCGCGGCGGTGAGTTTCTGGAGCGCTATGCGGAAGGGCGCGCGTCGAATGCGGTGCGCGAACTCGAACGGGAGGCGCCCCGCGTCGTCCACCGCCTCGATGCGTCGGGCGACATCACGGATCTGCCGACCGAACAGGCGAACATCGGGGACCTTCTGCTCGTTCGTCCGGGCGAGATGATTCCTTGCGATGGTACGGTGGTCGACGGGAGTTCACATCTGGACGAAGCGCGGATCACCGGCGAGCCCGTCCCCCGGTTCGTCGAGACGGGAGACACGGTGCAGAGCGGCGCGATGAACATCGAGAGCGCCGTTCGAGTTCGCGTCACAGCTATTGCTGCGGAAAGCCTGTACGCCAAAGTCGTCGAACTCGTGCGCACCGCGCAGGCGAACAAGGCGCCGCTGCAGCGGCTGGCGGACCGCTACGCCGTCTGGTTCACGCCGCTGACGATTGTCGTGAGCGGGGGTGCATGGCTGATCTCGGGCGATCCGCTCCGCGCGCTCGCCGTGCTCGTCGTCGCGACGCCGTGCCCGCTGATCATCGCGACGCCGGTCGCGATCATCGGTGGAATCAATCGCGCGGCGCGACGCCAGATCATCGTTCGAACCGGTGGAGCGCTCGAGCAGGTCGGCGGCGTCACCGCGGCGGTATTCGACAAGACCGGGACGATCACGGTCGGACGACCCGACGTATCGCGCGTGATGGCCGCGGCACCATTCAACGAAATGCAGGTGCTCGCGGACGCCGCGGCCGTCGAGGAACAGTCGGGCCACCTGCTCGCGCGCAACGTCGTGGCCGCCGCTGCGCGCCGCGGAGCGGTGAGGAAGATCGCCACACGGGTCGTCGAATCGCCCGGTGCCGGCGTTACCGGCACTGTGTGCGGCCATCGGGTGAGCGTCGGGTCGCTCCCGTTCATCGCGGAAACGCAGTCAGAGGCCGTCCCCGGACTCGACGCGCTTCGCTCGCCGGAGGCGCGTCTCGCCGCGTTCGTGGCGGTGGACGGACATGCCGCGGGAGCGATCGAGTTCGCCGACCGGTTGCGCGACGGCCTTCCGCTGTTTCTGAGCCGGCTGGGCAAGCTGGACGTGGGGCGCATCGTGCTGCTGTCGGGCGATCATGACGCGTATGTGCGTTCGGTCGCGGACAGTGTCGGCATTTCGGAGGCGCACGGCAACTTGCTGCCGGCTCAAAAGCTGGAGTTCGTGCGCGCGTTGATGGCGGCCGGCGAACGCGTGATG
>DASYSH010000354.1:0-2490 GCA_036003525.1 Gemmatimonadaceae bacterium
GCTGCGCCCTTCGCGTGGATCACTGCGTAGACCGTCGACGGCTTTGAACGGCAAACGCTCAGACCGATACGGCCGAGTTCACCGGTCGGCAATCCACCCGCGAGCTGCGTCCACGTCTTGCCCGCATCGCGCGTCTTGAAGATCGCGGTCTCCGTTCCGCCGGGGAGAAATCCGTATTCGCGGCGCTCGCGCTCGAGCGATGCAGCGTACAGCACGTCCGGATTCGACGGATCCATCACGACTTCGGTGAAGCCGGTGTTCGCGCTGATGCTCTTCGTGTTCGTCCATGTCTTTCCGCCATCCGTCGTCTTGTACAAGCCGCGATCGCCGCCGCTCGACCAGAGCGGGCCCATCGCCGCGAGGTAGACGACGTTCGGATCGCGAGGATCGATGACGATGCGCGCGATGTGCTGTGTTTTCGGGAGCATCGCGCCCGACCACGTCTTGCCGCCATCGGTGGATTTGTACGCGCCGGTGCCCCACGACGAGCTGCGCATGTTGTTCGCTTCGCCGGTTCCGACCCAAACGATATCGCCGTTCGACGGCGCGACCGCGACGGCGCCGATAGAACCGGTGCGCACGGAATCGAACACCGGCGTCCAGGTCATGCCGGCGTTTGTCGTCTTGAATATTCCCCCCGTTGCGGCGGCGATATACATCACGTTTCCGAGCCGGCCACCGCGAACGGACGGCGGATTTTCGGCGACCGCGATATCGACGATGCGGCCGCCCATCGAGGCGGGGCCGATCGAGCGGAATGTGAGCGCGCGGACGAGGTCGGCGTCCGAAAGATTCGCGCGTTGCGCTGACGCGATGAGAGGCGTGCACGCCGCAATCGCGGCGAGCAGTAAACGACGGGGGTTATTCATTATATAGTGCACGAATGGGGGGGACTTATCGAAGCTGGAATGTTATTCTCCTGACACTCTTGAGCAAGCAAACCCATGATCGGGTTCACTGACATGATTCCTTCATCTGGTCCGGCACGCCTTCTCTCCGCGTGCGCGCTGCTCGCGATTTCATACGCATGTCCGGAGACGGCTGTTGCCCAGGGCGCGCTCTCGGTGGCCGAGCGTTCGGCAACGCGCGCGGTCGATGCGCACAACGCAGAGGCGCTGGCACTGCTCGAGCGGATCGTGAACATCAACAGCGGCACGATGAACTTCGCCGGCGTTCGCGCGGTCGCCGATGTGCTTCGCCCGCAGCTCGAATCGCTCGGCTTCAAGGTCCGGTGGGTCGATGGCGCCGCGTTCAAGCGCGCCGGGCATCTGATCGCAGAGCATCCCGGGGCGGGGCCGAAAATCTTGTTGATTGGGCATCTCGATACGGTGTTCGAGCCGAGCAGTCCGTTCCAGAAGTTCATCAAGCTGAACGATTCGACCGCGACGGGTCCGGCGGTGATCGATATGAAGGGCGGCGACGTGGTGATGCTGTTCGCGCTGCGCGCGCTGAAGGATGCGGGGCAGCTGGAAAAGATGAACGTCACCGCGGTGTTCGACGGCGATGAAGAATCCGCGGGCCGTCCGCTCGCGCTTTCGCGTCGCGCCTTGGAGGATGCCGCGGTCGGCGCGAGCGCGGCGATGGGATTTGAAGACGGCGCCGGCGATCCAAAATCCGCGGTGATCTCGCGGCGCTCCGCAACAGAGTGGAAACTCACGACGACCGGTTATCCCGGCCATGCGTCGCAGATTTTCCACGACGACATCGGCGCGGGCGCGATTTTCGAGATGTCACGCATTCTCACCGAATTCTATCAGAAACTTTCGGGCGAACAATTTCTCGCGTTCAGTCCCGGTCTCGCACTCGGCGGGACGCTCGTCACGATCGACAGCAACAACACCGCGGGCACCGCGAGCGGCAAGACGAACGTGATCGCGCAGAAGACCACCGTGACCGGCGATATGCGCACGCTCTCGCCGGAACAGCTCGCGAAAACGGAAAAGGCGATGCGCGAAATCGTGTCGCATCATCTTCCGAAGACCGGCGGCGAAATCACGTTCGACGACGGGTATCCGCCGATGGCGCCGACGGACGGCAATCGTAAAATTCTCGCGATGTACGATCAGGCGAGCCGCGATATCGGAAGTGGATCGGTGACGGCGGTGGATCCGTCAAAGGCCGGCGCCGCTGATGTCGCGTTCATCGCGAATATCGTGCCCATGGTGATCGACGGGATTGGACTTTCGGGTCACGATGATCACAGTGATAAGGAAACCGCAGATTTGAGAATGCTGCCGTCGCAGACGAAACGGGCGGCGCTGTTGATGCTTCGGCTATCGCAACTGAAATCGGCGACGCCGTAGTGTTCCACTGACCTGTTCAGTGGAACAGGTAAACGCTTTGCCGGGTCGCGGTGTCGAACCGGCAATGACGAAGACCCCGTCCGACCTCATCTACGGCACCCTCAACGTCCTGGTCCTCAAGACGCTGACCTGGAAGCCGATGCACGGCTACGCGATTTCCAACTGGCTCCGCGAGCGCTCCGGCGGC
>DASYSH010000355.1:0-3960 GCA_036003525.1 Gemmatimonadaceae bacterium
GCGACATCCGCCAGATACATCGATTCCTTTTCACCCTGATGGAAGAGCGAATTGAAATCCGTTTCGCCGATGAGTTTCGCGAGCTGATCGTTTGCGCTGAAGTCCGCGGCGGTCAGCGTCGCGAAGGCGGTCGGGTCGAAGTGCGGCTGCTCCCCGACCGTCGCCACGAGCTGCCCCGAACGGTCTACGAGCAGCGCGCAGCGCGCGTTGCTCTCGAAGAGAAATTTCTGGAGCGACGTCGTGATCGCTCCGAAATCGTCTTCGGTGAATGACCAGCTGGCGGAGCCTACGGACATAGATCGAGTTTTATGGTCGTTGGAAGATTCGACTCCGAACACTTCATCGCATTTGCCGTCGTGACGCGATCGCCTGCGCGATCGTGACACCATCCGCGTATTCCAGATCGCCGCCGACCGGCATTCCCAGCGCAATGCGCGACACGAGCACTCCGAACGGCGCCAGCTGCTCCTGAACATACAGCGCGGTCGCCTCCCCTTCGAGCTTGGGGTTGGTGGCCACGATCACTTCCTTGATTCCACCGGCGCTTACCCGGCTCACGAGCGCCGTTACGGTCAGCTCGTCGGGGCCTATTCCGTCGAGCGGCGACAGCCGCCCGCCGAGCACATGATACACGCCGCGATACTCGCCCGTCCGCTCGACGGCGCCGATGTCGCTGGCTTCTTCCACCACGCAAATCGTCGCCGCATCGCGCCGCGGATCGCGGCAGATCGAGCACAGCTCGTCTTCGGTGAGGTTGAAGCACCGCCCGCACATGCGCACCCGGTCGGTGAGCGTGGCGAGAACCTGGGCCAGTCGCCGGCTCTGCTCCGGCGGCTGCTTCAGGAGATGATACGTCAGTCGCAGCGCCGATTTCTTGCCGATGGTCGGCAGCCGCGACAACTCGGTTACGAGATCTTCAATTGCCGACACGCGTTCTCCGCACCTGCAGCGCCAAGTATAACAGGTTGAATAAGTTAGCCCTCGGCCAAGACGCGCCGCAAGGCGCGGCCAACGGGCTCAACGCCGCCTCACCGCTACTCTATCAACCGCAGGTCCAGCGCATCGATCGCGGCGTTCAGAAGCGGGTCGCGCTTCCGAAGCGTGGCCACGCGGTCGGCAATGACATTTTCGGCAGTCAGGCGGGGCCGAGCCGCGCCGGTTCCGTCCGTCATTGCCTTCACCGCAACCTTTTCGGCGCCTTCAAAAATGCTGCGCAGTGCGGTGAGAATGGCCTCGGCGCCACTTTCGAGCGCATCGGCAAGCGCGTCGCTCGTCACGCTGATCGTCACGACGCCGCCTGCGTTGACCGCGGTCGGAGTGGCCTCGCCCAGCGCCGACGCGACCATACCCCGTCCCGATGCACGGACGTGCTCGGCGATGTCGTCCCAGTGCTCGGCAACGCGATTCAGGTCGAGCGCAATCTTCTTGCGGCCGGCCGGCGGCTGGTCGGCGACGGCCGGTTTTGAGGCCGCGCGTGGTTCCGGAGCTTTCGCGACCGCGCGCGGCGCGGCGGGCGGCTCCGAAATGCGTTTTGAATCACTCATCAGATGTGGCGCCGACGCGAGCCGTGGCGCGCCCACCTGCGGCGCCTCGCGGCGCGTTCCCCCGCCGCCGGATGAACCCGCGCCATCCATGCCGCGGAGAATTTCCTCGAGTCCAATGGTTCTGTCGAGCAGCGCGAACCGCACGAGGAGTGTCTCGAACAGCAGCTGCTGCTGACCGCTGCGACGGAAATGCGGCTCGATCTCGACGAGCATCGTCAGCATGCGCAGGAGATCGCCCGGCGAGAATTTTTCCCTGCGGCTCTCGAGAGCCTCCCGCAGATGATCGGAGAGGTCGGGCACGGATCCACCGAGCACGATCGCGAGCTGCGCGCGCAGCGTGTCCGCGACGCCGCTCAGCAGGAGTCCGAAATCGATTCCAAAATCTGCGAGGCGTCCCACCGCCGCGAACACGTCGCCGGCGCGATGCTCGGCGATGATGTCGAGCAGCGCGATGTATTCATCCTCGTGCACGAGCCCGAGCGCGTCCCGCACTCGCTGCGCGGTGATGTCACCCGTGCCCAGCGACAGGACCTGATCGGCGAGCGAGAGCGCGTCGCGCATCGAGCCGTCGGCGGCGCGCGCGAGCATGCCGAGCGCGTCGGGTTCGATCTTGACCTTTTCCTGCTTGAGGACCGCACCGAGGCGCTCGCGCACATCGGCGGGGCCGATGCGCTTGAGATCGAAGCGCTGCACGCGCGAGAGCACGGGAGCGGCGGCCTGCGCGATCTTTTGCGGCTCAGTCGTGGCGAACACGAACACGACGCGTGGCGGCGGCTCCTCGAGAATTTTCAGGAGCGCGTTCCACGCCTCACGCGTGAGCATGTGCGCTTCGTCGATGATGTAGACCTTGTAGCGATCCGGTCCCGACGGCGCGTACATCGCGCGCTCGCGCAAGTCGCGGGCATCGTCGACGCCACGGTTCGACGCCGCGTCGATCTCGACGACATCGAGCGACGCAGACCCGGCCCAGATCCGCGTGCAGCTCGCGCAGACACCGCAGGGCTCGTGATCGGGCTGCTTGTTCTCGCAGTTGAGCGCCATCGCGAGAACGCGCGCGAGCGTGGTTTTGCCGGTGCCGCGAGGACCGCAGAAGAGATAAGCGTGCGCGATGCGGTCGTTGGCAATCGCGTTTTTTAGAGTTGTCGCTACGTGGGACTGGACGGCGACGTCCGCGAAACGCTTGGGGCGGTACTTTCGGGCCAGGGCTAGCGACATGGGCAGAAATTACTCATGTGCGGGCGGGACTGTTAGTGCTGACCGCGGCGACTCGTGACGAGTGAGAAGACGAACAAAAAAAACGCGCGGGGTCATCAGTTGTGATGATCCCCGCGCGGATACTCCAGGCCTGACAAAGCGACGTAAGACACCACGTACCGTTGCTGCCTTTCGGCCCTGGCGGAGTTGGCGGGCTCGCGCCCTTTGGGACCTGGAGCGCCTTAAAGTTAGACGGCGGAGCACGCGTTCTCAAGCGCCCCGCCGTCGATCTTCCACCTTCGATCTTCGATCGAGTTATCCCGCCAATGTGCTCCGGAACACTTCCACCGCCTTCTGCATCTCCGCCATCGTCCCAACGCCGACGCGCACGTGCGTCGTGAGCGGCGGGAACGGACGCCCGATCGCCACACCTTTCTTGATGCACTCGGCCTTGAACGCTTTGGCATCGCGCTTGATGTCGATCATCATGAAGTTCGCGTCCGACGGAACCACTTCGTAGCCCATGCTCGCGAATGCTTTCGCGGTGAAAACTTTCGCGTCGTGATTCTTCTTCTTTTCGTCCGCGATGCGCGCCAGGTCGCCAACCGTCGTCTTGGCCGCAGCGAGCGCGAGCTGATTCACGTTCGAGCCGAGCATCCAGCCCTTCATGCGGGCGATGACCTCCGGACGTCCCACCGCGTAGCCCACGCGCATGCCGGCCATGCCGAACACTTTCGAGAACGTGCGCGTGACGTACGCGCGCGGATTGTCCATCACGAGCGGAATCGACGTCGCGTACGACGGATCCTCGACGTATTCGTGATACGCTTCATCGATCAGGACCATCGTCGTCGGCGAACTCTTGCCGACGCGGTCGAGCAGGCCCGTGATCGCGGCCTTGCCGTGCACCGTCGCGGTCGGGTTGTTCGGATTGCAGACGTAGACGAGACCCGCGCCCTTCGCCGCGTCGGCCATCGCGTCGAGATCGAGTTTCAGCTTGCCGTCGACGCGCGGCGATTTCACCGGCGAGCCGATGAAGCGCGCATAATCCGCGGCGAGCTCGAACGACGGCATCGGCGAAACGAGCGCGCGCGTCGGCGATGTGAACGCCTGCACCGATGCACGCAGGATTTCGCCCGACCCGCATCCGAGCATGATGTTCTCGGATTTCACGCCCAGCGTGCGCGCGATTTCCGCGGACAGTTCATCCTCGAGTGTGACG
>DASYSH010000356.1:0-6707 GCA_036003525.1 Gemmatimonadaceae bacterium
TGAATACGGTGTGGACCATGAGCGTGGTGTTTCTCGTCGGCGCGCTCGGCCTCGGTATCAGATGGCTCTCGCGGTACGAAATGGCGGAGCGGCTTTAGCGCCGCCCCGCCCTTTCGTGCCCGTCGAATCAGTTCCGCTCGCGAATCAATTCACCGTGACGGTGCCGGTCATGCCCGCGTGAATCGTGCAGTGGTACTGAAACGTTCCGGCCGCCGGGAACGCGTGCACGAAAATATTGCCGGGAGTCAGCGATGCGTTGAATGAGGTCCCGTCATTGGACGTGACGGTGTGCGAGACGTTGCCGTTGTTCTGCCAGCACACGGACTGCCCGTGCGTGATCGTGGCTCCGCTCGGTGAGAACACCAGGCCGTCGGTCGCTCCGATGTTGGCACTGGCGCCGCTGCTCCCGCAGGAATTGGCCGCAACGACGGCGGTCGAGCTCGTGCAAGCCGCGATGCTCGCGGCGCCAACAGCAATGAGTAGTGCGAGTCGCATGGCGATGACCTCTCTCGAAACATGGAGCGGAATGCCTCGACAGCCGCATGCCGCAGACGGAATGACACCGCTGAACGAGCGGCTCCTACCATCGCAATTACCGTGGCGCTGGATCGTTGCGGCAATGACTCAAACGAGGTAGGGGGTCATCCACCCACCGGTTAGCACTGGCCCGCAGGGACGAATACATCGACATTCGTAAGCAGGTTGCAGTCGTCGCTGCTCACACTATTGCGCCACCCGGGCCGATGCCAAACGAGAGCGACGACAATCCGCTGTCCCAGGAAGAGAAGGCCATTCTCGCGGCCTTCGCGAATCTCGGCGTGCCTGCTGAACAAAGCGTGCCAACCGATGTCATCTTCGCGCGCGCCGCGCGGATTCCGGGATTTCTGCCCGGCTCTGCACCGTGGATCTGGGAAAGTGCATTCATCAGTCTCCAAGTGCGCGGCTATGTCGAGCCGGGCATGGATCCGTTCAGCGCAATCTCGTGGCAGCTGACTCCGGATGGTTATGAGTTGATCGAAAAGGAGTTTTCGCGATGAGACTCCTTCGATCGGAATCGAGTATAACCAAGCCGCGCAATCATGTGCGACCCCTGAGTCCCGGCTAAACCGTTTCGCCACCTATTGTGTCCCAATATGAAGAATATATCTTCATACTGGAACGCAATAGGAGATGCCGGTGAAGAAGCTCGATGTGCAGCAGGGCACGCTCGCCCTCATGATCCTCAAAACGCTCGACTCCATGGGCCCGCTTCATGGCTACGGAGTCGCGCGGCGTATCGAGGAAACGAGCCGCGGTAAACTCACCGTCCGCTACGGCACACTCTACCCTTCCTTGCTCAAACTCGAGATGGAAGGGTTCGTGCGTTCCAAGTGGGGCGTCTCCGACAATAACCGCCGGGCCAAATACTACGCGCTCACCGCCGCGGGCAAAAAGCAGCTCGCGCGTGAACAGCACGAGTGGCGCGAGACGAACCTCATCCTCAGCTGGTTCCTCACCCCAGAGGGCGCATGAACGCGCCCCGTGTGTGGTTCCTGCGTCTTACATCGATCTTCGGTCGCGCGCGGCGCGAGCGTGAGCTCTCCGAGGAGATCGAGTCGCACGTCCAGATCGAAACCGATGAACTGATCAACCGCGGCGTCGCGCCGGCCGAGGCGCGGCGGATGGCGCTCGCGCACGGCGGCGGAGTTTCCGAAGTGCACGATGCCTATCGCGATCAGCGCGGAATCCCGGCGGTCGAACAGCTGCTCCAGGACATCCGCTACGGCGCGCGCACGCTCCGCCGCAGCCCCGGCTTCACGATGATCATCGTCGTCATGCTCGCGCTGGGCATCGGATCCAACACCGCAATCTTCACGCTCATCGACGCAGTCGTCATGCGGCAGCTCCCGGTGCCGCACCCCGAGCAGCTCATCGCCATCGGCGACCCGTCGCGCGTCGGCGGATTTTCTGACGGCACGCCGCGCACGGACCTGCTTTCCTATCCGCTCTACCTCGCCCTGCGCCAGCAAAGCCACGCGTTCTCCGGAATCCTCGCATCGGGACGCAGCGGCCGGCTCGATGTTCATATCGGTGCCGCCGACGCGCCACTCGAACATCCGCGCGGACGATTCGTTTCCGGAAATTATTTCACGCTGCTCGGGGTCCCCGCATTTCGCGGGCGCGTATTTGGCGAGGCCGAAGATGGCGCTCCGGGCACATCGCCGGTCGCCGTGATCAGCTACGGATACTGGACGCGCCGCTTTCACAACGATCCGGCCGCGATCGGAAAATCGATCGTCGTCGACGACAACGGCATCACCATCATTGGCGTGGCGCCGGAGGGATACACCGGCGAGATCGTCGGCATATCGACCGACATCTGGCTGCCCATAACCATGAATGATGCGCTGCAGCCGCATCAGCGCACGCTCACGCAGTGGAACGCCAGCTGGCTTCTTTTGATGGGACGCGCTGCGCCCGGCGTCACGCTTGCCCAGGCGACACAGGAAATCGAACCGCTGATCACACAGCTCATCATCGCCAACGCTCCGGGGAAGCTCGGCAAAGAGTTCGCTGCGGACAAACGGAAATACTACGTCGGTGCGGGCGATCGCGGATTCTCGCGCGTGCGCGCAACGTTCGAGACACCGCTCTTTACGCTGCTCATCGGCGTCGCGCTGCTGCTGGTGATCATCTGCGCGAACGTCGCGAACCTTCTCCTCGCGCGCGCGGTCGTCCGCGGAAAGGAAATGGCGGTGCGCCTCGCGCTCGGCGCAAACCGGAGCCGGCTCGTGCGGCAGTTGCTCACCGAGAGCATTCTGCTCGCGCTCGCGGGGAGCGCGGCGGGACTGCTCGTTGCATGGTGGGGGAGCCGCGCGCTCATCACGCTCGCCTTCGACGGCACGGTTGTGCCGCTCGACCTTTCGCTCGACCTGCGCGTGCTGGCGTTCACGCTCGCGGCGTCGTTCATCGCCGTGGTGCTCTTTGGTTTGGTGCCGGCGCTGCGCGCCTCGCGCGTGGAACTGGCCGCGACGATGCGCGCGAGCGCCGCCGCGGTATCGAGCGGGTCGATCGGAAATCGCGGCAACCGGATGGCGCTCGGAAAACTGCTGATCGCCGGACAGGTCGCGCTGTCGGTCGTGCTGCTCGTCGGCGCCGCGATGCTCGTGCGAAGCCTGCGCAACGTGCAGTCGGTTGACGTCGGGCTCGACCGCGATCACCTGCTGATCGCGGACGTGGACATCACGACACACGGATACGCGCGTGAGCGCCTCCTGCAGCTCGCGCAATCGATCAACGAACGTGTCGGCGCGATTCCCGGAGTCGACGCCGTGACGTACTCGGAGAACGGCATTTTTTCCGGAACCGAATCCGGAACCAACTTGCGGGTTCCCGGGTTCATCGCGCGCGCAGCCGAGGACACGAACGCTGCGTACGACGTGGTCGGGCCGGGCTATGCGCGTGGAATCGGCGCGCGCATCGTCAGCGGTCACGATCTGACGCCCGCTGATGAAGGCCAGCGCGGGAATGTCGCGCTCGTCAATAGATCGTTCGCGACGTTCTATTACCCGAGCGGCAATGCGGTCGGACAGGTTTTCACAATCGACGACACAACGCTGGTAGAGATCGTCGGCGTGCTCGCCGACACGCGCGATCATGGACTGAAAGGGACGCCCGATCGAAGGATATATTTTTCGTATGCGCAGCAGAACCTGCGCAGGGAAGGGTCGGGTTCACTTCGATTCATGATCCGCGCCAAAGGCGATCCCGCGCTGCTCGTGAACCGCGTCCGCGAGGCGATCGTCGCGATCGATCCGGCTCTTCCGATCGGCGGCATCGATCCGCTCACCGACCTCATGCAACAGTCGATTCGCGAGGAGCGCCTCGTCGCGAAACTTGCGACCGGATTCGGCGCGCTCGCGCTGTTGCTCGCGAGCGTCGGCCTGTATGGCGTGATGACCTACGCGATCACCCGGCGCACGCGCGAGATCGGACTCCGCGTCGCACTCGGCGCGCGGCGGATCGATCTCGTCCGGTCGATCGTCCTTGAATCGCTCGGCTTGGTCGCGGTGGGGATGGTGTTCGGTGTGCCGATCGCGCTCGGCGCGGCTCGCCTGTTGCGCGCGCAGCTGACCGGCATCGACGCGATCGACTTCCCGTCGATCGCCGGGGCGCTGACTGTGCTCGCGGTCAGCGCTGCTGGAGCCGCGATGCTTCCGGCGCTGCGTGCATCGAAAGTCTCACCGATCGTCGCGCTGCAGTCCGACTAGACGAGCCTCGCGAGATCTATTCCGCGCCAGAGTCCGTCGCGCATCGCGCGCGTGGCGACGAGCGCGCGCGAGCCGGCGGCCGTGACGCGGAATATCCTGCGCGACGCGCCGCCGGTCTTCGGACGAATTGACGAGATGAGTTTCTTCGCCTCGAGCCGGTCGAGCGTCGCGTAGACCGCGCCGATCGCGACCTCGCGGCCGGTGCGCGATTCGATTTCGCGGCGGACGCTCATCCCGAATGCGTCGGCGCCCGCATGCACGACCGCGAGCATGACCTGTTCTTCGAATGTGCCGAGCGGTGCGTTGTCGTTCATAAGAGATTCACATTTATTGTTCGCGGAGAACGACCGCGGGATCGGTGCTGCTCGCGCGCAGTGCTGGAATGAGAGTCGCGAGAACTCCAACCGACAGCAGTCCAACCACCGCCGCACTGACCGCGATCGGATCGGTTCGTCCCACTCCATAAATGAGCGCCGCCAGAAAACGCGCCAGCAAAGCGAACGCAGCCAGCCCGATCGCGATTCCCCACGCAACCAGCACGGTGCCCCGCCCGACCACGCCGCCGAGCACGCGCGCAGGGCTCAATCCGAGCGCAATGCGAATTCCCCAGTCGCGTTTGCGCCGCGCCACAAAATGCGACATCACACCGTAAATCCCGACTGCACCTAGCAGCAGCGCGAGCGCGGTGAGCGTCGTCACCAGCGACAACACTTGGCGGGCCGGACCGACGGCGATCGCGAGCACGGCGTTCATCGTCGTCGCCTGCTGAATCGCCACGCGCGGCGTGGCACGGCGCATCGCGGCGCGCACGGGCTCGAGCATCGCGACGGGATCGTGGCCGTCCGCGACGCGAAACACGAGCGTCTGCCCCGGCACCATGAATCCAACCGATGTGTACGGATCATATCGCACGGGAGCCGCCGGGTCGGTGAGGTTGCTCTCGGCCACATTGCGCACGACACCCACGATGCGCATCCAGTCGTTGGTGAATCCCGACGTTATGCGGCGGCCGATCGGATCCTGATTCCCAAAGAATTTTTTCGCGAGCGCCTCGTTGATCAGAATCACCTGCCCCGTCGAGTCGCCCGCGCCGTGCAGCAGATCGCCGTCCTCGATCATGCGGCCCGCAACGAGTTTGATTCCCATCACATCGGCATAACCCGGCGATACGATCCGGATCGTCGTCGTCACGCGCTTGAGTTCCGGCGATCCCTCGACCGTGATGCCCGAATTCCACGCGCCGCCCCGCAGCGGAACGCGCTGGGTGATTGCGGCGTTCGTCACGCCGGGAAGCGCGCGAACGGCGGCGATCATCTCCTGAAACGCGGCCTTGCGCTGATCGTTGGTGAGATCGGACGGCAGCACCGCGTCGATCACGCCGACGCCCTCAGCGCGAATTCCCGGGTCGATCTCATATAATTTTTGCACGCTGCGCACGATCAGTCCCGCGCCGGCTGTCATCAGCACCGCGACGGAAACTTCGGCGACGACCAGCAGGCTCTCGAGGCGAATGCCGCGCCCCGCGACACCGTGCGTACGCGCGGCGCCGATCGACCCGCGCAGCTCGCCGCGCCAGAGCGAGAACGTCGGCACGAGCGAAATTCCGAGCGATGTCACGAGCGCGACGATCATCGCCGATGCAAAGACGGTCCAGTCGAGCGTCGCCGTTTCGGCGAAGGCGCCGAGTGGAAGCGCGCGCACGAGCAGATTGAATCCACCGGCCGCGAACGCCGCGCCGACGATGCCCGCCGCGATTCCGAGCACGACCGCCTCCGCGATCAACTGCCGCGCGATGCGCATGCGCGACGCACCGAGCGCCGCGCGAACGGCGAGCTCGGCGGTGCGCCCTTCGACCTGGCCGAGCATGAGCGACGCGACATTGACGCATGCTATTAGAAGAATCATCGCGATCGCGACCATCACCGCAACAAGCGACGGGCGCAGCGGGCCCGCGATCGATTCGCGGATCGATTGCACCGCGAGTGATTTCGTTTTGTCCCATTGCGGCGTGTAGCTGAACCGTCCGCGCAACATCGTAACGAACTGATCCAGATACGACTGCATGTGCGCGACATTGACGCCCGGCGCGACGCGTCCGACGAGCGCCCAGTTTCCGGTGTGATCTTCGGGGTCGTAAATCTCGGGAATCAGGACACGCACGGTGGGCGCGGGGAAATAAAACCCGCGCGGCATCACGCCGATCACGGTTGTGGCCGCGCCGTTGAAGCGAATCGTCTGCCCGACGACCGAGGGTGTGCCGCCGAGTTCCTGATAGAGGCCGTCGCTGATGACGGCGACGGGCGCGGCGCCTTTGAGCTCGTCGTTCTTCTCGAACGGCCGGCCGATTGTTGGACGCACGCCGAGCACGGCGAAAATTTCGGATGAGACAGCCGAGAATCCGACGAGCTGCGGCGCCGCGGTGCCGCGTTCGAGTGTCGCGTCGGAAAAATTGTACTG
>DASYSH010000357.1:0-4300 GCA_036003525.1 Gemmatimonadaceae bacterium
GTTTCGAACACATCTTCGATCGTGCCGCGACTCGTGAGTATCGTCCGCCTCGCGGCCGGCGGCGCGCCGGTGCCGTCGATAACCGTCGCGTTGGTGAATGCGACGCGCGCGAGCGTGTCGGCCGTCTGGCCCGCCGCGCGATGAGCCGGCGTGCTCACGGCCACGACCGCAGCCGCATACGCGACGGCGAAAATTCGAGGGGTCTTGTTCACCCCTGAAAAATACTACTCCAGCACCATCTCTGCGCCGCTCGCGCTCTTGGTCTGCCTGACCAGCGCGAGCAGCGGAATGAGCGCGAGCACGAGCATGGCGGCAATGATATACGTGTGGCCGTACGCGATCACGCTGGCCTGGCCGAACATTTGGCGGTCGAGAATGGCGTACGCGCGACTGACGGCCGTGCCCGGATCCGCGCCTCGCGCCATGAATCCGCGGGCGAGCGTCGCAACGCGCGCGAGACTCGCCGGATCCGTCCTCGTGACATGCTCGGTAAGCACTGCGTGCGCCTGCACGGTATCGTGCGAAACAATCGTTGCGACGCCGGCGATGCCGAGCGACCCGCCGAGCTGGCGGAAGAAATTATAGAGCGCCGTCCCCTGCGGCAGTTCGGCGCGATCGAGTTCCGCGAGCGTGACGGTCGTCAGCGGCACGAACATGAATCCAAGACCGAGGCCGCGTAGAATCAGCGGAATCACGAAATCGCCCGCGCCGCTGTCGCTCGTGATCGTCGAGAGCTGCCACATCGAGAATGCGAACGTCCCGGCGCCCGCGGCGATGAGCAGCCGCGCGTCGAACTTGCTCGTGAGGCGTCCCACGACCGCCATCGAGACCGCGGTCGCAAGCGCGCCCGGAAGCAGCACGATTCCCGTTTGCTGCGCGGTCATTCGCAGATTCGCCTGCAAGAACACCGGGAGGGTGAACACCGACGCATACAATCCGACCCCCATCACGATGCCGAGCACCGTGCCGACCCACATCTGCCGGTGTCGCAGCACGCGAAAGTCGATCACCGGATGATCGTAAGTCAGTTCGCGCCAGACGAGCGCCGCGCCGCCGGCAATCGACGCAAATGCGAGTGTGATCATCAATCGCGACGAGAACCAGTCGTCACGCTGTCCGAACTCGACCAGGTATTGCATCGATGCGACGCTGATGATCAGCAGCGCGATGCCCGTGTAGTCGACCGAGGGCGAACGCTTCTGATGAACGGAATCGTGCACGTTGGTCGCGATCATGAACGCGGCGAGCAAGCCAAGCGGCACGTTGATATAGAAGATCCACGGCCAGCTGTAGTTGTCCGTGATCCATCCGCCGAGCGTCGGCCCGATCGTCGGCCCGACCATCACGCCGAGGCCGAAAAACGCCATCGCCATGCCGGCTTCTTCCGGCGGAAACGTCTCGAGCAGCACGGCCTGCGAAACGGTGAGCAGCGCGCCGCCACCCATGCCTTGCACGACGCGCCAGAAAATCAGCAGGCCGAGCGAATGCGCCGCGCCACAGAAAAAGCTTGACGCCGTGAAGAGGAGAATCGAGCCGACGAAGTACCGTTTGCGCCCGAACATTCCGCCGAGCCAGCTCGTGAGCGGCATCACGATCACGCTCGCGAGGATGTACCCGGTGGAAACCCACGCGATCTCGTCGAGCGATGCGCCGAGGTTGCCCATCATGTCGGGCAACGCGACGTTCACGATCGAATTGTCGATGACTTGCAGCAGTGACGCGAGCACCACGGCGAACGCGATGACGTA
Source organism: Gemmatimonadaceae bacterium (assembly GCA_036003525.1). Classification (GTDB taxonomy): domain Bacteria; phylum Gemmatimonadota; class Gemmatimonadetes; order Gemmatimonadales; family Gemmatimonadaceae; genus Fen-1231. The sequence continues at coordinate 1,749 of DASYSH010000357.1, forward strand.
TTTGTGCGGCGCGCCGCCGGCCGGCGCATGAGTCGGGGCGGAACTCATCAGGCTGCGCGTCCCCGCTTGCGGGTCTTCGCCGCGGCGCGCGGGCGGCGCGGCTTCACGGCGCGGCGCGCCTGCCACGACTCGAGCGCCTCGTCGACGCGGCCGGCGATATACGCGTAGACGTCCTCCATATAGCGCAGACGTGCGCGGACGGCGGGAGACGACACGGGCGCGCGGCGCTTGAGTTCGCCGACGAGCGCGTCGAGCCGGCGCCACCGTTCCACGCGGTGCTGCATGAGGCTCGCGAAAAAGTCGGGCGCGATCTTCCAGTAGTCGCGACGGTCGCCGGGGCGTCCGCTCCGCTCCACGACGCCTTTGTCGAGCAGGCGCCGCGCGTCGGTGCTCACGCTGGCCTTGCTCGCGCCCAGCGCGTCGGCGAGTTCGTCGAGCGAGAGCGGCCGGTCCGCGAGCAAGAGGTGGCCGAAGAGCCTGCCGCCGATGCGCGTGAAGCCGTCGGACTCGAACGCGAGTCCCATTTCTCCCACAAACCAGTCGTGATCACGAGAGGCCACGCGGCCGGCTCCGGCGCAGGATGTTCGTTTACTGCGTTCAGTATGCACTGAACGTACAGCGATTCGCGCGCCCGGGCAACGGCTGCACTTTCGACCGCGCGGTCACCATGGCAGATTTCTGCATATGAGTGCTCACGCTGCGGAAAAACCGGCCTCGCTCGACCTCACCGCCCACACGACGCGGACCGGTCCCGGCCGCGCGTCCGAAATGGCGGACGGGCTCGTCGCTTCCGAGATTCTCAAGATCGCCGGCGAAATCCGCGGTCTCGTCCAGAGCGGCAAGGCCATCTGCAATCTCACCGTCGGCGATTTCGACCCGAAGCAGTTTGCGATTCCGGAGCGCCTGCGCACCGGAATCTCCAAGGCGCTCGAGGGCGGCGAAACGAACTATCCGCCGTCCGACGGCGTCATGGAACTGCGCCAGGCGGTCCAGCGGTATTACAAACGCGAACTCGGCCTCGAATATTCGATCGCGTCCGTGCTGGTTGCCGCGGGCGCGCGACCGCTGATTTATGCGGTCTACCGCGCAGTCGTCGACGCCGGTGACGAGGTCGTGTACCCGCTGCCCTCGTGGAACAACACGCACTATATCCACATGCTCGGGGCGGTCGGCGTCCCGATTCCGTGCACAGGGGAAAATCGCTTTCTGCCGACGCTCGAGGATCTCGCGGCGGCGCTCCCATCGGCGCGTTTAGTCTGCCTGAATTCACCGCTGAATCCGACCGGAACGGCGATCGATCCCGAAGTGCTGCGTGGAATTTGCGAGGCGATCATCGCCGAGAATAAGAAACGCGAATCGACCGGCGCGCGCCCGCTCTATTTGATGTACGACCATATCTACTGGCCGCTCTGCGTCGGAGAGACGAAGCACGCGACGCCGCCGCAGCTCGTGCCCGAGATGGCGCGCTATACGATTTTCGTCGACGGCATTTCAAAAGCATTTGCGGCAACAGGCGTGCGCGTCGGCTGGTCGGTCGGGCCCGTCGATATCATCGAACGGATGAGCGCGATCAACGGTCACGTGGGCGCGTGGGCGCCGCGCGCCGAACAGGTCGCCACCGCCGCGCTGATCGACGACCCCGCATACTGCGCGGAGTACAACACCGGGTTTCTCGCCGGAATTCAGCGGCGCCTCGACGCCCTGTCGAGAGCGTTCCTGCAAATGAAGGCGAAAGGACTTCCCGTCGACGTGATTCCGCCGATGGGCGCGATCTATCTCAGCGCGCGAATCCACCCGTTCGGCAAACGCACGCCGGAAGGAACCGTGCTCACGACCAACGAGCAGGTGCGCTCGTGGATTCTCTCGGCGGCGCAGATCGGCATGGTGCCGTTCCAGGCGTTCGGCGTTCCGGATGAAAGCGGCTGGTATCGTTTGAGTGTCGGCGCGGTGAGTGAGAAGCAAATCGCCGCGGCGATGCCGCGGTTGGAGGCGGCGCTGCAGACGCTCAAATAAGAACTACCTAATGGTTAGTGGTTTGTGGTTAAATGGTTCGTGGTCTGCGCTCGACTACAAACCATTTAGCGACAACCCAAAAGCTATTAATAATTTCCTACTCACCCTTCTTGACCCGCCCCGTCGCGAAGTACGACGCGATAACCAGCGTCGCCGCCAGCGCCTGAGCCGCAAGCGTTTCTACTGTCGGAAAAACCGAGAACCAGAGCCCCGCCCACGGCGGAAAGAGCGCGGGCAGCGCGTGGATCGGCGTCGTCGGCAGCCAATGCGCGAGCTGCATCTCCTGCGCTTCCTCGCCCACCATCACGAGGAGCACGACGCCGAGCATCACACCGGTGAACACGAGCATCTTTCGATAGGGCAGCCGGTGATGCGCGACGAACGCGAGCACCGCGACGATCCCCGTGAGCAGCAGCCCGATCACGACGCCGTCGAGCACCACCGCGCCGCCGAGCCGCAGGCGATAGCTCTGCAAGAAGAGGACGACCTCGAATCCTTCGCGGTAGAGCGACGTGAATCCGAGCGCCGCGAGCCCGATG
>DASYSH010000358.1:0-6742 GCA_036003525.1 Gemmatimonadaceae bacterium
CGCCGATCTATACGAAATGGTTCGACGAATACCACAAGGCACATCCGGAAGTGCAGATCAACTATCAGCCGATCGGATCGGGTGGCGGTATTCGCCAGGTCACGGAAGGCACGGTGGATTTTGGCGCCACGGACGGCCCGATGAACGACACACAGCTCGGCGATTTCAAGACCAAGCGCGGCACCGAAGTGCTCCACTTCCCGACCGTGATGGGCGCCGTGGTGCCGATCTATAACGTGCCGGGCGTCGCGACGGCCCTGAAGGTCACGCCAGCCGCCCTCGCCGGCATCTACCTCGGCACGATCACCAAGTGGAACGACCCGGCGATCGCCGGTCCAAACAAAGGCGTGAAGCTTCCCGCATCCGACATCGTCGTGGTGCATCGCTCCGACGGCAGCGGCACGACGTACATCTGGACGGACTACCTCTCGAAGGTCAGCGATGCATGGAAGTCGAAGGTCGGCGCGAACACGTCACCGAACTGGCCGGTTGGACTCGGCGGCGCGCAGAATGCGGGCGTGGCCGGCCTGGTCAAGCAGACGGAAGGTTCGATCGGCTATGTCGAACTGATTTATGCGGTGCAGACAAAGATCTCATACGGCGAAGTGCAGAACGCGTCGGGTGAGTTCGTCTCGGCATCGCTCGCCGGCGTGAGCGCAGCGGCGGCCGCCGATGCGGGCAAGATGCCGGAAGATTTCCGCGTCTCGATCACGAATGCCACGGGCAAATCGGTCTATCCGATTTCGAGCTTCACCTGGCTGCTCGTACCTGCGAAGATCGCGGATCCCGCCAAGAAGAAAGCGATTGTCGACTTTCTCAAATGGTCGCTCGGCGACGGCCAGAACGCGACCGAAGCGCTCTCATACGCAAAGCTGCCGAAAGAAGTGGTCGCGAGGGAACTGAAGGCGATCTCCAAGATTCAATAGGAGCTGCAGGCAACGAATGGCGAGTGTGGAAACCGTAGCAATGCAGAGCGAGGCGCGCGCACCCGATGGCAAGAAAGGGGCGCGCGCTTTCGCGCTGCGGTTCTTCAGCGGCGACGAAATCGCGCGTGCGCTGGTGACGATTTCGGCGGCCCTGATTCTGCTCGTCACGGTGCTGCTCGTCTACGAACTCTGGATCAACTCTCATCTCGCGCGCGAGAAGTTCGGCTGGCACTTCCTCGTCACGCAAGTTTGGGATCCGAACGCGGGACAGTTCGGGGCGCTCGCGTTCATGTACGGGACCGTGATCACGTCGCTTCTCGCGCTGCTGATCGCCGTCCCCCTCGGTGTCGGCGCCGCGATTTTTCTTTCTGAACTCGCGCCTCCGAAACTGTCCAACGCGCTCACGTTTTGCATCGAGCTGCTGGCGGCGGTTCCGAGCGTGATCTATGGCTTGCTCGGCGTGTTCGTGCTGATGCCGATGATCAAGCAGTATTTGCATCCGTTGCTGAAAGGATCGCTCGGATGGACGCCGTTCTTCAGCGGACCCTTCTACGGGCCGAGCGTGCTCGTCGCGGGTATCGTGCTCGCGCTGATGATCCTGCCGTTCATCGTTTCCGTCTCGCGCCAGGTGCTTCTCGCCGTGCCGAACGATCAGCGCGAGGGCGCGCTGGCCCTGGGCGCAACCAAGTGGGAGTCGACATGGAAAGTCGTCGTGCCGTTCGCGCAGCGCGGCATTTACGGATCGGTGTTTCTCGCGCTTGCGCGATCGCTCGGTGAGACGATGGCGGTCACGATGGTCATCGGCAACACGCCGCAGATCAAGGCCTCCCTCTTCGCGCCCGGTTATTCGATCGCGTCGGTGATCGCGAACGAGTTCACCGAGGCGACGTACGATCTGTACGTGAACTCGCTGATCGAACTCGGACTCGTGCTCTTCGCGCTGACGATCATCATCAACGGTCTCGCGCGATTGCTTGTCAGCAGCACGGCCAAATTCTCGGTGAGCAGCACATGAGTGAAGCCACCCGCCTCCGTTCACGCCACATGGTGAACAACGTGATGCTCGGGCTCACCGGCGTCTTCACCGTCATCATTGCCGGCGCGCTGCTGTTCATTCTCGGGTACCTGTTCATCAACGGCGCGCGGAATCTCGACTGGGCGTTCTTCACGCAACTGCCCAAGCCGACGGGCGAAACCGGCGGCGGAATGGCCAACGCGATCGTCGGAAGCGCGAAGATCCTTGGGATGGCCACGCTCATCGGCGTGCCCATCGGGTTTCTCGGCGGCGTATATCTCGCCGAGTACGGCAACAAGTCCTTCGCGTTCGCCGTCCGCTATTTGACCGACCTGCTGAACGGCGTGCCGTCGATCGTGATCGGCATCTTCGCGTTCACGCTCGTCGTCCTGAAAGCCAAACACTTCTCGGCGTTCGCCGGCGGCATGGCGCTCGGCCTGATGATGATCCCGATTTCGGTGCGCAGCACGGAAGAATTTCTCCGCGCGGTGCCGAACGGACTTCGCGAGGGAGCTCTTGCGCTCGGCACGCCGAAATGGCGGGCGCTTGCGACCGTCGTGATTCCGGCGGCGAAGGATGGAATCATCACCGGCATCATGCTCAACCTTGCGCGCGTCGCGGGCGAGACGGCACCGCTGCTCTTCACGAGCCTCAACAATCAGTTCTGGAGTCCCGGCGTCAACAAGCCCACGTCGACGCTGCCGGTGATGATCTACACCTACGCGCTGTCGCCGTACGACGACTGGCACCGTCAGGCGTGGGCCGCGGGATTTGTCCTGCTCATGCTCATTTTGACAATCAATGTTTCGGCGCGAATGATCCTGTCGCGTTCGCGATACAGTGGAGCCCGCTGACCGATGACCGCACCCATGGAAGCAGACGAACGCACTCCTGACGCGCGAACGCCGCGGCCGGCGGCACCGGTCGCCGACCCATCGGCCCGCGCCGCGCAGATCGCCGATGCGGCGCCGCCGGCGAACCTTGCGGCCGCGTCCATTCCCTCCGCTGCCGAACTGTTCGGTCCCGGCGTCGGCGAAAAGATGCGCGCGAGCAACCTGAATTTCTTCTACGGCAAGTCGCAGGCGCTGCACGGCATTTCGATCCGGATTCCGACGAACCATGTCACGGCCTTCATCGGACCGTCGGGCTGCGGCAAGTCGACCTTCCTGCGCACGCTGAACCGCATGTGCGACACGGTGAAGGGGACGCGCGTCGAGGGCGAAGTGCGCCTCGATGGCGAGGATGTGTTCAGCCTCGACGTCACGTCGGTGCGCCGCCGGGTCGGCATGGTTTTCCAGCGCTCGAATCCGTTTCCGAAGTCGATCTTCGACAATGTCGCGTACGGACTGCGCGTGAACGGCGGCCTGTCGCGCGCGGAAGTGGCCGAGCGCGTCGAGCGCAGCCTCGTGCGCTCGGCGCTCTGGGACGAGGTCAAGCACAAGCTGCACGAATCGGCGTACGGACTCTCGGGCGGACAGCAGCAGCGCCTGTGCATTGCGCGCGCGCTCGCCGTCGACCCCGAAGTGCTGCTGCTCGACGAGCCGTGCTCCGCGCTCGATCCGATATCGACGTCGAAGATCGAGGAGCTCCTGCTGACGCTCGCCGACAGCTGCACGATCGTGATCGTCACGCACAACATGCAGCAGGCGGCGCGCGTGTCGGATTACACGGGATTTTTCCTGATGGGCAAACTCGTCGAGTACGACAAGACGGAACAAATTTTCCAGGCGCCGCGTCGTAAGGAGACGGAAGATTACGTCACAGGCAGGTTCGGCTGATGCGCCGGAATCCCGCGATCGCACAACCGACGATGCCATGGAGTGAAAGATGACCGCGACTGAATCGCCTTCGGGCCACAAGACATTTCACGAGAAGCTCGACCTTCTCAAACAGCGGCTGCTCGACATGTCGCAGCTCGCGGAAGAACTGCTGGCGACCGCCGTGCAGGCGTTCCTGCGCCGCGACGCGATGAAAGCGGAGACGGTGCTGCCGGGCGACAACGAGGTGGATCTGCTCGAAGTCGAAATCGAGCAGCTCGCCATCTCGCTGCTCGCCTTGCAGCAGCCGATGGCGCGCGATCTGCGCTTCATCGTGAGCGCAATTCGCATCTCGGGCGATCTCGAGCGCGTCGGCGATCATGCGGTGAACATCGCGCAGAGCGCGCTCCGGATGGTCGATCTCCGTTCGGGCGTCGCACCGCCGCCGGAGATCGCCGAGATGGCGCACCGGTCGCGAAAAATGCTGAGCGATGCGCTCGACGCGGTGGTCCGCCTCGACGGCGTCCTGGGTCGCGAAGTGTGCAAGCGGGACGATGAAGTCGACGAGCTCCACGAGTCGGTGTTCCGGATCCTCCTCACTCATATGATGGAGGACCAGTCCACGATTTCGGCCGCCCTGGAACTGCTCCTCGTGAGCCGGAATCTGGAGCGGGTGGCGGATTTGGCGACCAACGTGGCCGAGGACGCGGTTTATCTTGCGGAGGGCAAGACAATTAAGCACCATCTGGAAGACCGTCCCGTCGCGAGCGTGCCCCAGCTCCACGTCTAAGAGAGATCGTCTGGTTTCACCATGACTCCGTCGAATTCGATCGCCACGTCGTCGCTTTTCTTGAACCGCGAGCTTTCGTGGCTCGAGTTCAACGCGCGCGTGCTCGCCGAAGCATTCGACGAGCGCAATCCGCTGCTCGAGCGCGTGAAGTTCCTCGCGATCTTCAGCACGAACCTCGACGAGTTCTACATGGTGCGCGTCGCGGGACTGCGCCGTCAGGTCGCGGCGCGCGTGCAGCAAACGCCGCCCGACGGTCTGACGGCGCGCGAGCAGCTCGACGCGATCGAGCGCCGGGTCTGCGAGCTTCTGGAGCAGGCGCGCCGCTGCCTGCACGATCTGCTGCTTCCCGCGCTGGCCGAGCACGGCGTGCGATTGCTCTCGATGTCGGAACTGACGCCGGCCGAGCGCGAAACCGTCGATGAATTTTTCGAGTCGCACGTGTTTCCGGTTCTGACGCCGCTCGCGGTCGATCCGGGCCATCCGTTTCCCTATATCTCGAACCTGTCGCTCTCGCTCGCCGTGCAGCTGCGCGAGCCTGAGAACGGGCATGAGCATTTCGCGCGCGTCAAAGTGCCGAAGTCGCTCGCGCGGTGGGTGCCGGTCCCCGGACGGCCCAATCAGTTCGTGCCGCTCGAGCAGGTGATCGGCGCGCATCTCGGCACGCTCTTTCCGGGAATGCAGATTCTGGGGTCGCATACGTTCCGCATCACGCGTTATTCCGATCTCGAGATCGCCGACACCGAAGAGAACGAAGATCTGCTCGCGATGATCGAGGAGCAGGTGTTCCAGCGGCGGTTCGGTGAGGTCGTGCGCCTCGAGCTTCAGGATGACATGCCTGCGCCGCTCCGCGCGCTGCTGCTCGACGAGCTTCGCGACACCGAAGATCCCGAGATCACGCCGCTGACGGACCGCGAAGTGCACATGCCGAGCCCGCTGCTCGATCTTGGCGATCTCATGGCGCTCACATCGCTCGATCTGCCGGAGCTCAAGGATCCGCCGCTCGTGCCGGCAATTCCCGCCGACCTGCGCGATCTCGAGCGCTCGATTTTCGATTCGATTCGCGCGCACGACGTTCTCGTGCACCATCCGTTCGATTCGTTCGGCGCGTCGGTGGAGCAGTTCGTCGAGGCCGCCGCGCGCGACGATGCAACGCTCGCCATCAAGATGACGCTGTACCGCACGGGAGGCGGCGCGGTGGTGCGCGCGCTCACGGAGGCGGCGCAGCGCGGCATTCAGGTCGCGGTGCTGGTCGAGCTTCAGGCGCGATTCGAGGAGACGAACAACATCAATTTTGCGCGCACGCTCGAGTCGTTCGGCGTGCACGTCGCCTACGGTTTGCAGGGACTGAAGACGCACGCGAAGGTCGCGCTCGTCGTGCGCCGCGAGGCCGACGGCATCCGGCGCTACGTGCACCTCAGCACGGGCAACTACAACGCGAAGACCGCGCGTGTCTACACCGATATCGGCCTGTTCACCTGCAACCAGGCGATCGGCGCGGATGTGAGCGACCTGTTCAACATGCTCACGGGATTTTCGCGTCAGCGCGTGTACCGGAAGCTGATCGTCGCGCCGCACGGCATGCGCCAGCGCTTCCTGCAGCTCGTCGAGCGCGAGGCGGAGCATGCGGCGGCCGGACGGCCGGCGCGAATCATCCTCAAGATGAACGCGCTCGTCGACGCGGAAATGATCGAGGCGCTGTACCGCGCGTCGTCGGCGGGCGTGGAAATCGACTTGATCGTTCGAGGGATTTGCTGCCTGCGGCCGCAGGTCGAGGGACTCTCGGAGCGGATTCGCGTGATCAGCGTCATCGGGCGCTTCCTCGAGCATTCGCGCATCTGGTATTTCGCGAACGATTCGAAGCCGGAGTATTTCATCGGTTCCGCGGACTGGATGCCGCGCAACTTCGACCGCCGCGTGGAATGCGCGGTGCCGGTCGAGGATCCGCAGCTGCACCTGCGCTTGATGGCGCTGCTGGAGACCGGATTGCAGGACAACCGGCAGGCGTGGGAACTGTCGCCGGACGGATCGTACGCGCAGCGGATTCCGGTGGGCGGAAAGGAATTTGCGACGCACAAGATCTTGCTGCGCGAGTCGTGGGGAATGATTCGCGACTCGTCAGCGCGGGCCGGAATTGCGCAGGTGGGGGTGGCGGCCGCTGCGGAGGCGTTTGGCTGACCTCACAGCTGGAGATTGGAGGGGCGAGGCCAGCGGGAAGTGGCGAGGGTGAGTGGGGAGCGGGGCGAAACGAGCGGGG
>DASYSH010000359.1:0-3990 GCA_036003525.1 Gemmatimonadaceae bacterium
CCCATTCCCGGAACGCAAAGACCGACGAGGGACTTCACCCCCATCATCTTCTGCATGTCGGGCGGCAGCTCTTCGTCGCGCAGCGTGAACGCGGCCGGGAGCGCGGATGGCTTGCTGAGATCCTTGCAATCCATCGATGCCACTTCGGCAGGTGAAGTCAGGTAGAAGTGGAAGTCGAAATGCGGCGTCATGAACGCGACGGGCGGGTGGCCGTCGGCCTCCCAGTAGAAAGTCATGTGAGTCATGCCGCTCTGCTTCACCGACGAATCGGGCATGTTCGCAACCGCGTCGGCAACCGGAGGCCAGACCATTGGCGCCGTTTTCGGCGCGTTCTCGATGCTCGCCATCGGGATCACGGCGCCGGCTTCCACGAGCGTGCTCCCCTTCGTCTTCGCGTACGTGCACATCGATGCCTTGAACGCATCGGCGCAGCTTCCCTTCGTTTCGACGATCGCGTCATCCTTTGCACACGCGCTCGCGATCACTGCCAGCATCAGCGCTGAAACGAGTGCATTTCCCTGTCTCACGTCATCGCCTCCCATGTGATTGGTGTGGACTTCAGCGTGTCGCCCTCGCTGTCCGTATGCAATTGTGGCACAATATCGATCGCGCCGCTTGCAGTCCCCCTCTTCGTCGAGTCACACAGGAAATCCATGTCACCGAATCGCCGGGATTTCGTGAAGGCCGGTGCAGTCGCCGCCGCCGCGACCATCGCAGTTCCGCAGCTCCTGAAAGCCGATCCGCCGCGCGTCATTCTCCGTTCGACCGAGATGTACGCCGACGATCTCATCATGGAAGCGCTTTCCGCCGCGAAAGACGCGGGCGCGCAATACGCAGACGCGCGTATCGGCCGTTACCGCCGCCAATCATTGAATACGCGTGAGCACCAAATAACGGGCGTCTCCGACGCCGAGTCGTATGGGATCGGCATTCGCACGCTCGTGGATGGCTCGTGGGGCTTCGCCGCGACGGCGAACATGTCGAAGGATTCCGTCGTGAAAACGGCGCGCAACGCGGTCCGTCTCTCGCGCGCCGCGAAGAGCACGCAGCGCCGTCCGGTCGAACTCGCGCTGACTCCCCCGGTCAAGGGCACGTGGATCACGCCGATCAAACGCGATCCGATCGATGTGCCGATCGAGGAAAAAGTCGCGCTGCTGTTCGCGACGAACGAAGCCGCGCTGAAAGTCGCGGGCATTCGCTTCTGCACGTCCGGCCTCCAGCTGCTGCGCGAAGTGAAAACGCTCGGCACGACCGAAGGCACGCTGATCACGCAGACATTCATTCGCTCCGAGGCCTCGTTCAGCGCGACCGCCGCGGGCAACGGCACGACCGAGAGTTACACCGAAGAACTTCCCCCGCGCAGCCAGGGCTGGGAGTACATCGAAGAATTGAATCTTCCCGGTCACGCCGCAGAGTGGGCGCAGGTCGCCGTCGAAAAGCTGCAGGCGAAATCAGTCGAAGCCGGACGCTACGATCTCATTTTGCAGCCGACGAATTTGTGGCTCACCATCCATGAATCGATCGGCCATCCGACCGAACTCGACCGAGCAATGGGATTCGAGGCAAATTTTGCGGGCACAAGTTTCGTGAACCCGCCCGAAAAAATGATCAACAAGCTCCAGTACGGAAAACCGCTCATGAACATTCAGGGCGACCGCACGCAGGAACATTCGGTCGGACTCTGCGCATGGGACGACGAAGGCGTCCCCGCGGACAAGTGGCTCATCATCGAGAAAGGAATCTTCAAGGAATATCAGACGACGCGCGAGCAGGCCGCATGGGTCGCGCCGCTCACCGGCGTGAAGCGCTCGCACGGCTGCTCGTACGCCGATTCGTGGGATGACGTGCAGTTCCAGCGCATGCCGAACGTCTCGCTGCTTCCCGCTGAAAAGGACATCACGCTCAACGACATCGTTTCCGCGACCGACCGTGGCATCATGATTCGCAATCGCGGATCGTGGTCGATCGATCACCAACGCTACAATTTTTCGTTCTCCGGCCAGGCGTTCTACGAAATCAAGGGCGGCAAGGTCGGCCAGATGCTCAAGGACGTCGCGTATCAGGCCGTCACACCGGTCTTCTGGAATTCGATGGACATGATCGGCGGAAAATCCTCCTACTGGCTCGGCGGCACCTTCTCCGACGGCAAGGGCGAACCGCAGCAGCTGAATTCGATCAGTCACGGCTGTCCCCCCGCGCGATTCCGCGACGTGAACATCATCAACACGGGGAGGAACGTCTGATGCCGAGCGAACTGAAATCGCTGTTTCAGCAGCCCGCGTCGTCGTTCCTCTCGCGCGACGAAGCGAAAGCGCTCTGCGATCGCATCCTCGGATTTTCCAAGGCCGACGAAACTCGCGTGAGCATTCGCAGCGGCTGGGCCGGCAACACGCGCTTCGCGGGCGGACAAGTCACCACATCGGGTGATACGTCGGACACGACCGTTACGGTGCAGTGCACGATCGGCAGGAAGCGCGCATCCGCGACGACGAACGTTCTCGACGACGAAAGCCTGCGTCGCACGACCGATCTCGCCATGCGTCTCGCGCGCCTGTCGCCCGACGACCCCGAACTGATGCCCGAGCTCGGACCGCAGACATACGCGAACATCGCGAACTATTTCGACAGCACCGCGAACCTTTCGCCCGAGCAGCGCGCAGCCGCGGCGAAGAGCGCGATTCAAACCGCGGAAGGAATTTGGAAAGGCGCGAACTCGGCCGGCGCATTGTTCATGGCGGGATTCCTGGATGCAGAAGCGGGCGCGACGATCGTCGCAAACAACAAGGGCCTCTTCGCATATCACCGTTCTTCGAGCGTGCGCATGAGCGACACCGCGCGCACACCCGAGGGCACCGGCTCCGGCTGGGCCGGATCGAATGCGCGTGACTGGAGCGTGATCGATCCTGTTTTCCTCGGACGCCGGGCCGCGCAGAAAGCGGTGCAGTCACGCAATCCCGTTGCAATCGAACCCGGTCTCTATACGGTCGTGCTCGAACCCGCAGCGGCGTCGCAGCTCGTCGGCCAGGTCGCGGGCGCGCTCAACGCGCGCGCTGCGGAAGAAGGCCGCAACGCATTTTCAAAGACCGGCGGCAATGGCGGCACTAAGCTCGGCAGCAAAGTGTTCGACGAGCGCGTCACCTTCTACTCCGATCCTTCCGATCCCGACATTCTTGGCGACCCGTTTGACGCAGAGGGTTTCCCCGAGGGAAGAAATGTCTGGATCGAAAAAGGCGTGCTGAAACAGCTTCAGTACAGTCGCTTCTGGGCGCAGAAGAAGGGCGTGCAGGCGAACTCCGGCGGTGGCGGCGGGCGCGGGGGCGGCGGTGGAGGCGGCGGCCGCGGCGGCGCGGTGCGCATGATGCCGGGCTCGAAATCATTGGATCAGCTCATTGCGGAATGCGAGCGCGGCATCCTGTGCACTCACTTCTTCTACACGAACGTTCTTGACCCGCGCTCGATGATGCTCACAGGCATCACGCGCGACGGCACCTTCCTGATCGAGAAGGGAAAGATCACGAAGCCCGTGAAGAATTTCCGCTTCAATCAGAGCGTCGTGCAGATGCTGAACAGCATCGAAGAGATCGGCAAGTCAGATCGTGCGGAAAGCGGGTCGCCCGCACCGCCGATGCGCGTGAGAGATTTCAACTTTGCGAGTTTGTCCGACGCCGTGTAGTTTCGCCGTGAGATGAATCTGCCGGCCCAGGACCTAGCTCCCGGAGAAGCATTCGGGGCGTACAAGATCAACAAGCTCCTGGGCCGCGGCGGAATGGGCGCGGTGTACGAGGCCGTTCACAGGGATGACGGCCGAGTCGTCGCGCTCAAGCTTTTAAGTGTAGAGCTCGACAACATGGATTCGCGCCAGCGATTTCTGCGCGAAGGCCAGACCGCCGCCGCGATCAACCATCCGAACGCCGTCTACATCTACGGCACGGAAGAGATCAACGGAGTTCCCGTGATCTCGATGGAGCTCGTCCCCGGCGGCAACCTCGA
>DASYSH010000360.1:0-1650 GCA_036003525.1 Gemmatimonadaceae bacterium
CAGGGGCGCCAGCTGCAGGGTGATTGACCTTCTTCAAGTAGACGACCGCCGTGTAAGTGTTGAGCTCCTCGAACACATGGTACGCGCGACGGTCACGCGCGACTTGCGTGACGGACCAGTTCGGATCCGCCGCGTCACCGAACACGATCGCTCGCGACGGGCAGGCCTGCGCGCATGCCACCGTAAACTCGTCCGGCTCGATCTCACGATGTTCGAGCGTCGCGCGATTCTCGGCTTCCTTGATGCGCTGCACGCAGAAGGTGCACTTCTCCATGACACCCTTGGTGCGAACCGTGACATCCGGGTTCAGCTGCCAGTTGAGCGGCTCGGGGAATGCGTACTGCGTACGGTTCGGCTCACCGTAACCGAACCAGTTGAAGTAGCGAACCTTGTACGGGCAGTTGTTCGAGCAGTAGCGCGTGCCGACGCAGCGGTTGTAAACCTGAACGTTCAGGCCGTCCGGCGAGTGATACGTCGCATAAACCGGGCAGACCGGTTCGCACGGCGCGTTGCCGCACTGCTGGCAGAGCATCGGAATGACGCGCGTATCGAACTCGGGATTGAATACCACATCCTTGGGTTCGCGATCGATTTCGAAATACCGCTCGAGACGGATCCACGCCATTTCGCGGCTGCGCGTGATGTTCACGCCGAAGCCCGTGCGATCCGGCAGCACGCGCGGTCCCTGCCACGGCGCGCCGACGGTCGGAATATTGTTTTCAGAGTAGCACGCGGTGACGCACGCGGCGCAGCCGGTGCAGCGCGCGAGATCGATCGTCATCGCCCAGCGGCGCTTCGCAACGCCGCTCCAGTGATTCGGATCGTATTGGCCGACATCCTTCGACTTCGGATCGCCGAGGTTGCCCTGCGCGTCGTTCGCGACGGGGGAGCGAAGTCCCGGAAGGAATTCGTTGCTCGCCTGACCGACGAATGTTTCTTTTTCGTCCTTCGCGTCACCGGCGAGAAGTGCGGCGACCGTCGTGGCGCGCGCGATGCCGCGCCCGTGCTGGCGTCCGGCACCTTCGGTCGTGATGAGACGTGTGGAGCCGCCCGCTTTGCGAACGGAGCACTTGGTCACACCGGCTGCCGCACCGGAGCGCGCATCCTCGCTCACCGGCAGCAGTGACACCGCGCTGACGCCGCAGCCGTCCGCGTAGCGTCCGTACGCCGTGTGTCCGCGGCCCGTCGCGATCGCGACGACGTCGGGACGAATACCGATGAACAGATAGACCGGCGCGGTGACGCTGCCCTGCTTCGTTTCGACCGTCGCGAGCTCGCCTTCTTCGAGTCCGAGCTTCGTCGCGGTCTCCGGATGCATTTCCACGACCGTCTGCCACGCGATTTTCGTGACCGGATCCGGCAGTTCCTGCAGCCACGGCTTGTTCGCGCCGCGTCCATCGCCGAGTGCGGGCGAGTGGTAGACGCGCAGGAAGTAATCGCCCGCGGCCGCGCCCGCGCTCTTCGATGCAACCGCTTTCGGGGCAGCCATCGCGAGCGACGAACCGCTCATCATCGCGGTCGGAAGCGCCTTTGTGATCGCCGCGACGCCGCCGCTGCGAGCCGTGATCCACGCGCGATAGTCGGACAGCGGCTTGGCGCCTGCCGCCGGCGCCACCTTGGCCTCGGCGCCCGCATTCGGCTGCATCGCCG
>DASYSH010000361.1:0-9943 GCA_036003525.1 Gemmatimonadaceae bacterium
GTCAGATCGCGCGCCACCGCGTGATACTGCAGGAAATACGAGCGCACCAGCTCGGCTTTATATCCGAGGGCAACGACGAACTCGGTGAGTCCGGCCGCTGCGTACAAATGCATGATGTGCCAGAGGATCGGGCGGCCGCCGACTTCCACCATCGGTTTGGGACGCGACGCCGTCTCTTCCGACAATCGTGTCCCGAGTCCGCCGGCCAGAATGACCACCTTCATTGCGAAACAACCTCCGGAATCAGCCTATGATGCCGCTCATCTTTTGCTCCCTTCAAGGTAGCACCGCCACGCTGCGCCGTACCAGATGACGGGCGGTTAGCGTGAGGCCTTCCGCCGTGTAGCGCGCCGAATCCGCATCGACGTAATCGTGATGGAGCTTTTGGACGGCAAGCGTATCGCCGTCATTGGGCTGCTCGACCAGCCAGAGCTCGCGCGGCATGCTCCCGCGCATCGCGGCGATCGTCGCTTCATCCTGATAGTCCGGCGTCACGGTTCCGGTGCGCGCGGCGACCCGCTCGAACGTGCGCGCATCGAGCGGCGCCCACAGTCCCCAGCGATTGAAGCGCGGAAAGACGATCGTCGTGTGGGCCGTCGGCTTCATTGCGGCGTACATTACGTTCTGCGCCCAGTGAAAGCCGGTGAACTGGAGGTTGTAACAGAGATGATCGGCGTCCGTCACGCGGAAGTCGTGCGCGATGCTGGAGACGTCGTACACGGACGACTCGCCAAGGGAGAGCGTGCCGAACAATGCGCGCGAGACCGGATCCCACGACGAATAGTTCGAAACAAAGAACAATGCCGTCGCCGCGGCGAGCACGGCGCGCACGACCCGCGCGCCCGCACCGATCCGCACCAGTGAAATGAGTGCCGCCATGATCAGCATCGGCGCGAGCACGACGAAATACCGCGGAAAACTCCACGTGCGATACACGGTGAGCAGGTAAACGAGCGAGGCCGTGAGCGCGACGAGATACCCCGCGAGCTTCGTGTCGACGCCGGGAAGCGCGCGGTCGCCGAGCTTTCGCGCGGTGCGCGCCGCGCCAATCGCAACGTCCGCGAGAATTACCGTGGCGGGAATCCACGCGAACCCGAGCACGAAGATTATCGCGGCATAGCTGCGCAGGATCACATCGTCGAAATCGAACCAGCGCATCCCCTCGATAGGACGCTCGTGGATTCCCTGATTCCACACCGCATACGACCCCTGCGTCGCGGACCACCAGGCGAGAAAGGCTGCGAACAACGCGAGCGGAACGAGCGCGGGCCATGCAGCGCGAACCACGGACTTCGCCCTGTCGGGCGGACGACCGCGCTCTTCCATCAGCCGAAACAGCAAATGCAGCGCGAGCGCCGCAAAGTAAATGAGCGCGCCTGTTTCCTTGGAGAAGCAGAGCATCGTCCCCGCTGCCGCGGCAAGCCAATACCGTCGCGACACGATCGCCGCGAGCGCCATCGCGAAGAACACATACACGCCGAAATCGCTGTTGAGCTGTATCAGTGTCGCGGAAAGCAGCGGGTGCACGGCGATGATCGTGACGACCTGCGCCCGCTGAACGCACCACGCGTCGCCCGGGAGCAGCCGCCTCAGAATCACCGCGAACGACGCGAGCGCGCCGAGCGCGAGCGCGATGTTCATCGCGATGATCGCCGTGAGATTCCCCGGGCTCGCGAGCTGCGTGAGCGCGAGCAATCCCATGTAAAGCTGCGACTGGTGCCCGCCGCAGCGCAGCGAATGCACGTTCAGTCCGTTCGCGGCGGCGTCGACGACGCACTGCATGTAGACGTTCCCGTCCCAAATCGGAACGAACGCGCGCTGCGGCCACACGATTACCACGAGCAGTGCCGCCGGAATCACGCCCCACCAAATGAGAAGGCGGCGGAGGAGACTCACGGTGAGATCAGTTCGAGATGATGCGCGAGGATGAGATGCCCGCGCGACATCGTACGCGTCAGTCCGGTTTCCTTGTACAGCGTCTTGAGCGATGCGAGCGTGGTGTCGTGGTCGGGGAAATACGTGAACACCAGAAACCACACCTCGCGCGGCCGTTTCGGCGACGCCAGCAAATCCACGTCATCCCAGTAGCGCGGGACGATCACGTTCTGCTGGCTCATCGTCCGCTCGCGCGTGGCGACGTCGAGCTGGCTCCAGATGTTGTAGCGCGCGATGCGTGACGTCGCGAACGCCGTCGAATCCGTCGGCTGCAGCGCGCGGAACAGCGCGTTCTGCGCGTGGTGATACCCGATGAACTGAAAATTGTAGACGATCTCGTCGCGTCCCGGGCCGTCATACTCTTTGGTAATCGACGACATCCGGTACATGTCGTGCAGGCCGGTAGAGAACGTTCCGTACACAGCCTGCGCCAAGGGGTCCACCGAGCGATAGATCGACAGCGCGAACAACGCACCGATCGCGACAAGCGAAAGTGTCCGCGAGCGCCACCCCCATCCGAGCCGCAGCATCGCCGCGAACGCGAGAATGACCAGCATCGGATAGAGCAGCGCAAAGTACCGCAGATTGCTCCACGTTCTGAACGACGTGAGCAGATAGATGAGCGCCACGGCGAGCACGGTGAAATACGCGAGGCGGTGCATATCCGCGCTCTTCACCTCGCGTGGCGGGAGGCGCTTCACCATGCGAACGCCGCCCCAAACCAGATCGGCGCCGATAATGAGCGACACGACCCACATGAACCCGATGATGAAAATACCGGCTGCGTAGCTCAGGAAAACAGGATCGCTGAGATCGAAGAACCGGAATCCGTCGATCGTGCCCGTCTGCCACGTGTGCTTCCATACCGCGGGCCGTGCATGCGTCGCGTTCCACCACAACACGTGCGCACCGAACAGCAGAACCGGCAGCGGCGTCATCCAGAGCGGCAGCGCGCGTTTCGCCCGCTCGGCCGCCGTGCCCGCGGGAAGCACGCGGAACACCACGTCGAGCCCGATCATCAGTACGTATGCGAGTACACCGGTCTCCTTCGAAAAACAGAGCAGAAGGCCCGTGAATGTCGCGAGCCAATACTTGCCGCTCATCAGCGCGGCGAGCGTGGCGTAGAAAAACACGTACACGCCGAAATCGACGTTCACCTGCAGCAGCGTCGAGAGCACCACGGGATGAATCGCGCAAAGCAGCGTCACGAGGTCGAGCTGGCGCTGACGCGCCGGATCCGGAATTATCCGCCCCAGCACCACGCGAATCGAAAAAAGCGCGAGTATGCCGAGCATGACATTCGTGAGATGCAGGGCGGTGATATTTCCGAACGAGAGCAGCTGCGACGCCGCGAGAAAAATCACGTAGCCCTGCGACGGGTGACCCGCGCAGCGCAGCGACTCCATGCTGAGTCCCGCAACGCCGTTCGACGCGGCTTCGATCGCGCAGTTCGCGTACACCCGGCCATCCCAAATCGGGACGTAATGCAGTTCGGGCTGGACGATCGCGATGAAAACCAGCGCGATCACCACAAATGCCGCGACGCGCTCGCGCTTATCCGGCGGCTCGGCGGCGATCACGGCTTCGCCTCGTGGAATTCGCCGCGCGCCTCGTCGAACACATATGCCGTGCGGCCCTTTGCCAGCGCGTACAGGCGCAAATCGTCCACGCCGCGATCGTGCACGATCCAGCTGTCCGCATCAAAAATCATCCCGCGGTTCGCGACGAGCGCGATGTGCATGCTGCGCCTCTGCGAATATTTCACGAAGATGACATTCGGCTTCTTTGGAAGACTCGCGACCTGCGCGCGAAACCATTTTGGTTCGGCGGAAATTTTGCCGAGCGTGTCGCGGGCCGAGAGCACATCGGTGGCCAGCAGCGCCCCGAGCACGACCGCCGCGGCGGGACCGGCCCAGCGCGGCACGTTCGACAGCTGCGCGCCGGTGAGTGCGCGCGCAGCGCCGACTGCAGCGGTGAACGCGATCACCGGCATCGCTTCGAGGTAGTAAACGACCCAATCCGATGTGTGCGCCTGCGACAGATACGCCGCGATGAGCAGGCCGGCGGTGCCGAGTGCGAACCATCCGGTGGCGCCGAGCGCCCAGAGCCCGAGCAGAAACGCGAACGCGAAAGGAAGACGCCATCTCCCGAACGAATCACCGAGCAGCAGGGCGGCGCGATCGAGCGCAGTCGCCCACACCGGCGTCTCGACCTGATTCTTCTTGATGTCGTGCAAGAACGAGCGAACGCGCTCCATTTCGGGCGGCAATTCGCGCTGAGGGGGCGTGTCGTCGACCGCATAGCCGGGAATGTCGAACGGCAGGTATTGCTTCGTGTACAGCGCGAGCGGCGTCTCGCGCCAGTTGCCGGTGGTCGCCGCGCTCCAGAGTGGAAGAATGCCGAGGATGAGCGTGCCGGTGACGACGCCCATCGCGAGGTCGCGCCAGTTTTTTGTTGCGAACACATCGCGCACGACCACCACGCCGACCGGAATCGCAAACACGAGCATCGTCGCGGGCCGCGTGATCGCGCCCCAGCCGATCGCGGCGGCGAGCACGATCATCCACCGGGTGAGTTTCGTCGCGCGCCATTCGAGCAGCGCCCACCACGCGACGAGCCAGCAGAGCGACGTTGTCGTCTCCGAGAAATACGCCGCGCGAAAGCGGAGGTTGCCGAAGGTCCCGAGCCAGAGCACCCAGGTGAGGGCGGCGGCGCCGTTTCCCGCGACGCGCCGCGCGAGCGCGAACACGAGCGCGCCCGTGAGGCCCGCGGCGAGCAGCGGCATCAGCGCGGAAACCCCGAGCGCAAATCCCGGCGCGATCATCATCGCATATCCCGGCGGATATTTCGCCGCAAAGACCGGCGTCACCAGAACGTAGAGCTGTTCAAAAAACTCCGGCGCCGGCGGCGACGCGACTTTCCAGTGCAGGTGCGCGTACTGGTCGGCCTGCATCCAGTACGCCCACTCATCGTGCATCACCGGAACCGGATTGAGCGAGCCCCACACGCAGCAAACGGCGAGCGCCGCGAGCACTCCGGCCATGACGACGGGGAACCGCCCGTCGAGCATTTCTTTTTTTGCCGTCGGCGCGGCGGCGTCCGTCACTTCTCGCCTTCGTGATAGACCATTTCGAGATTCACATCCCACATCGCGGAATCGTCGTCGTTTCCGGAAATGATGTTGTCCACCGCCATCATTGCGGTGAGCATCGAATGATCCTGATTGTTGTAGCGGTGCATGCCGTTGCGGCCGACGCAGAACAAATTCGGAATCGACGTGACGAACTTGCGCACTTCGTCGAGCCGTTCGTACGTGCCGAAATACGCCGGGTACGCTTTCGGCATGCGCAGCACGCAGCCATCGATGACGTCGGACGGGAGCGCGAACCCGATCTTCTCGAGTTCATGCGCCCCGAGCTTCACCAGTTCTTCGTCGCGCGATTTCCAGAGCGCGTCGCCCTCGTCGACGAAATATTCGAGGCCGATCCATACGGTGTTCGCGCGATCCGCGACGAGATAGGGGCTCCAGTTGTTGAACAGCTGGATGCGTCCGACCTGCACTCCCGCGTCCTGCACGTAGATCCAGTTGTCCTCGACCATCTCCTTCGCCTTTCCTCCGCGCACGCTCACGTGGAGCTTCTTGAGCAGCAAGCCAACCGTGAGGAAATCGCGATAGCGCAGTCCGCGCGCAACTTCCATCACCGGTGCGGGCGGCGGCGGCGTCAGCTGTTCCATCAGCTCGCGCACCGGCATCGTCGACACGAAATAATCGCAGGCGACCTCCTCGCGCGCGCCGGTGGCTTCGTCCACCACCGTCACGCTCGTGATCCGTCCATCGCTCATGCTCACGCCATCGACGCGAACGCCGTACCGGATGGTGCCGCCCGCCGCCGCGATCTGCTCCGCCACGGCCTCCCACATCTGACCCGGCCCGAATTTCGGATAGAAGAATCGCGTGATCAGCGATGTCTCGCGCTCTTCCTGCTGTTTCTTGAAATCACTCGACAGCAAGTCTTTCATCGCGTGCGTCAGCGCGCGGGTCAGCGACAATCCCTTTACGCGCTGCGCGCCCCAGTCGGCGCGGATCTCGCTGCACGGCACGCCCCACACCTTCTCCGTGTAGCCGCGAAAAAACGTCTCGTATAGCCGCTTGCCGAAGCGATTGATGAAAAACGCGTCGAGATACGTCTCGTCGCGGCGCGGAAAAAGCTGTGCCTTGATATAGCTCAGTCCGATCAGCGCGGTATTCACGATTCCGAGCCGCCACGCGACCGACAGCGTGATACCGATCGGATACGGAAAAAAATTCCGCCCAAAATAAATTCTCGAGAGCCGCGGGCGCTGGAGCATCACGCGGTCCTCCCGCTCCGGATCCGGCGCCGCCCGCGTCGTTTCGCGCACCTTCGGGCCGCTCTCCCCGGCCGGCGCGAGCGACTGCAGTGTGACATCGCTCGCGTATTCCACTTCGAGCTTGCGCTCGAGTTCATCAGCCGCGGGTTTCCCCTGGAGCGGCAGCTTCGAAAACCACCACTTCATCACGCGCTCGCTCTTCGAGAAGAAGCGATGGCCGCCGATGTCGATGCGATTTCCCTTGTACGCGAACGTCTGCGCGATTCCGCCGGTCGCGTGCGTCCGCTCGAACACGAGCGGAATCACGTCGGTGCGCGCCAGCAGCTCCCACGCCACCGTCAGCCCCGCCGGGCCGGCGCCCGCGATCACCGCCACCTTCGCGGAACGCGCGCTCACGCGAGCTTCACGCAAGATCCGGAAACTTCATCCGGGTCCAACCGTATGTTTCCTGCGTGCTCTGGCATTGTCGTATATTCGGAGCGCGACGCACTGCATACAAGGGAGCTTATGACCGAACTGGCCCTGGAGATCCGGGGGATTTCTAAGAGTTACGGCGACTATTCCGCAGTTCGCTCCCTCTCCCTCGCCGTTCCACAGGGCGCCGTCTATGGCCTCCTCGGACCAAATGGCGCCGGCAAGACGACCTCCATCCGCATGATTCTCAACATCATCGCGCCTGATGAAGGCTCCATCGCGCTCCTCGGCAGGCCCAATACCGACCAATCGAGCCTCGATCGCATCGGTTATCTCCCCGAAGAGCGCGGCCTCTACAAGAAAATGCAGGTGCGCCGCGTCCTGCGCTTCCTCGGCCAGCTCAAAGGCATCGGCGCAAAGGAGGCGGATCGCCGGATCGATGAATGGATGGAGCGCTTCTCGCTCAAGACTGCTGAAAAAGACTGGGGACTCGCCAAGATCGACGAGCTCTCGCGCGGCATGCAGCAAAAGGTGCAGTTCATCGGCACGCTGCTGCACGATCCCGATCTCGTGATTCTCGATGAACCGTTCAGCGGACTCGATCCGATCAACGCGCAGGCGCTGAAAGACACCGTGGTCGATCTCAAGAAGCGCGGAAAGACGGTGATTTTCTCGACCCACCTGATGGACAACGCCGAACGTCTCTGCGATTCGGTGTGCATCATCGCGCGCGGCAATAAAGTGCTCGACGGAACGGTCGCCGGCGTAAAAACCGAGCATGGCGGCAACAACGTCGCGCTCGCGCTGGCCGACGGCGGCGCCGAACTCGTGAACCGCGTGCTCTCCGACCACAAGATGGTCGAGCGCGTCGACGATTCGAATCGCTTCTTTGAAATCTCACTGCAAAAAGACGCCGATCCCCAGGCGCTGCTGCGCCGCCTGATCGAAGCGGGCGCGAAGATCCAGCGATTCGAACTCGTGCAGCCTTCGCTGCACCAGATTTTCCTCGAGAAAGTCGGCGCGACCGGCGTCGAAGTGGGGATGACGGGCCATGGATAAGCTCTGGGTGGTGATCAAGCGCGAGTACGTCGAGCGCGTCCGCTCGAAGTGGTTCATTTTCACGACGATTTTCGGGCCGGTGTTCTTCGCCGCGATCACGATCCTCCCGAGCTACGTGACGATGAAGGGAATGAAGAACGCGCACGTCGCGACGATCCACATTCTCGACGCCACGGGCACGGGACTCGGTCACCGCGTCGCCGACCGTCTGCTGAGCAAGCGCGACAGCGCCGCCGTCCGGGCGTCACCGATGCGGCGCGGCCTTCCAGCATCACCCGACGCGATGTCCGGTGATGTCGAAGACGTCACTCCGCTGAAACTCGCGATGGCCGAGTCGCTGGCCACGAAGTCCGTGATGGAGAACACGAGTCCCGGATATCTGGTTCTCGATTCGGCGACGCTCGACAAGCATACCGCGCGTTACTTCGGGCGCAACGCATCGGCGGTGGGACAGATGGACTTGCTCCAGGAGGCCATCCGTCAGTCGCTTATCGCGGCGCGGCTCGAAGCGGCGGGACTGAAGCCGGAGCGCATCGATTCGCTCGTGAAAGTGAAGGTCGATCTGTCGTCGGTGCGGCTGGATGAGCGCGGCCGCGGGGACAGCGGACTGGTGAGCTTCGTGTTCGGGTTCGTGATCGCGTTCATGCTCTACATGATGATCATGATCTACGGACAGAACGTGATGCGCGGAGTGCTCGAGGAAAAAATGACGCGCGTCGCCGAGGTGGTGATGGCGAGCGTGAAGCCGGACATTCTGCTCGCGGGAAAAATCATCGGGATTGGCGCCGTGGCGCTGACGCAGCAGATCGTCTGGTTCGGCAGCGCGGCGGTGTTCATCACGTACGGAGCGGTCATGGCAAAGGCGATGGGCGCTCCGGGAATGGAGAACATCGCGCTGCCGACCATTTCGCCCATCCTGTTCATTTCGCTTTTCCTGTTCTTCATCCTCGGATTCATTCTGTATTCGGCGATGTTCGCGGCGGTCGGCGCGATGGTGGGCACGCAGGAGGAAGTGCAGCAGGCCGCGATGCCGGTTGTCTTCCTGATGATCGCGAGCATCCTCTTCGTTCAGCCGGTGATGCTGGCGCCGTCGAGCACGCTGGCGATCGTGCTGAGCGTCAATCCGTTCACCGCGCCGGTGATCATGCCGCTGCGCATGTCGGCGATTCAGGTGCCGCCGATCGAGCTCGTGGGCTCGCTCGCCGGCCTCGTGATAGCATGCCTCGCGGCGATCTGGGCGTCGGCGCGGATTTATCGGATCGGGCTGCTGATGACGGGCAAGCGGCCGACGATGAAGGAACTGATGCGCTGGATCAAATACGCCTGAGGACGGCGACGAGGCACGCTTCGCTCGTGCCGCGTCGCTACTTCCCTCTTGTAGCCTGTATCAACGCTTCCATGTGCGAGAGGTAACGGTCGAGCGCCTTCCTCCCCGCCGCAGTGAGTTTGTAGTCCGTCCGCGGCACCCGTCCATCGAACGACTTCGTGCACGCGAGATAGCCGGCATCTTCGAGCTTTCTCGCGTGCACGCTCACATTGCCGTCCGACGTTTGCAGCAGCTGCTTGAGCTCGTTGAACGTGAGGCGGTCGTTCACCGCGAGCGCGCTCACGATTCCGAGACGGATGCGTTCGTGAATGATTTTGTCGAGCGCGGGCGCCACGGATTCGTCCCCTTTGTGCGCGCGGAGACCGGACGGTGTCGCGCGCGCGGCGCGTTCGGCGCGGCGTTCAGCCGCTGATGAGGATTGCTTAGCCACCGTAGTGCCTCGTGATCTGATAGCCGAACGAGAGATGCAGGCCGCCGAATCCGGCCGCGAGAGCGAGCTGTTGCCACTGCAGCGGCAGCGCGAAGCAGAGCGCGCCTAACGCCATGAACGCGCAGCCCATGATCGGCACCGGCTTCACCGAGAACGCGCCGCCGGCGGTCACGGCGGCACCGTAGAGAGAGAGCCACGTGCCGGGCAGGAGCGCGGCTTGTCCGTTGGCTACGAATGCCACCGTGAGCACCGCGCCCGCGACAATCGCCGGTGCGAATGCCAGCGCGAACCGCCGCGCGGGCCCGTCGACGAGTGACTGTCCCGACTTGCTCGCCTTCCGGCGAATGGTGATCCACGAGCTCGCGGCGGCGAGCATCGCGGCGGCGATCCACACCATGAGAAAGGTGCGCGGGTCGTTCGCGATCATC
>DASYSH010000362.1:0-5603 GCA_036003525.1 Gemmatimonadaceae bacterium
GAAAGCGCCGGCCGCACCGGTCGAGCCGCCGCACGCGCACATCATCGTGCTCGCCCGCGGCGGCACGCCGCGCGTGCTCGTCGACGGAGCGCCGACGGTGAACAGCGCTCCGACGGTCGTGGAGGTGCCGCCCGGCAAGCATGTGGTATCCGTGCGCGGCGCGAACGGCAATACGTTCACGCCGCCGGAGTACAGCCTCGATCTCGCCGCGAACGACACGCAGCAAGTCGTGTTCGTTTCACAGCGCGCCGCGCAGTTCCAGGCGAAACGTCAGCAGGCGGCCGACTCGCTGCGGCGTGTGAAAAAACCGCAGCGGGACGAGCGCCGCTGAGCAACACGGCTACCGCGCGAGATTCCTCAGCACGTACGGAAGAATTCCCCCGTTCTTGAAGTAGTTCAGTTCTTCCGGCGTGTCGATTCTGCTGCGCGCCTTGAACGTCTTCACCGCGCCATCGGCTCCCGTCGCCTTCACGGTGAGTTCCGCGCGCGGCGCCATCGAATCGCTCATCCCCTCGATGGTGATCGTCTCGAAGCCCGTAAGGCCGAGCGACGAACGCGTCGCATCACCGGTGAATTCGAGCGGCAGCACGCCCATCCCGACGAGGTTCGAGCGATGGATCCGCTCGAAGCTTTCTGCGATTACCGCGCGCACGCCGAGCAGCATCGTGCCTTTCGCCGCCCAGTCGCGCGACGAGCCCGTGCCGTACTCTTTCCCGGCGATGATCACGAGCGGCGTGTTGTTCTTGCGGAAACTTTCGCTCGCGTCGAAGAACGAAGTCGGCTCGGCGTTCGGCGCGGTGCGGGTCCACCAGCCTTCCATTCCCGGCGTGAGCTCGTTTTTCAGCCGGATGTTCGCGAATGTTCCGCGCATCATCACTTCATGGTTGCCGCGGCG
Organism: Gemmatimonadaceae bacterium; assembly: GCA_036003525.1. Taxonomy (GTDB): domain Bacteria; phylum Gemmatimonadota; class Gemmatimonadetes; order Gemmatimonadales; family Gemmatimonadaceae; genus Fen-1231. Next base: position 896 of record DASYSH010000362.1, read on the forward strand.
CGCGCCGTAAGAGTTGAAATCCTTCTTCGGCACGCCCTGCGCGATCAGCCACTGGCCGGCGGGACTCTTTTCCGCGATCGATCCCGCCGGTGAGATGTGGTCCGTCGTGATCGAGTCGCCGAACATGCCGAGCACGCGTGCATTGTCGATCGGCTTTACACCCGGCGGCGTCATCGTCATCCCTTCGAAATACGGCGGGTGCTTCACATACGTCGACTTGTCGCTCCACGCGAAGCGGTCGCCCTCGGCGATGCTGATGCCGCGCCACTGCTCGCCGCCGTCGAACACGTTCGCGTACTGCTTCTCGAACTGCTCGCGCAGCACGCTCGAGAGCACCGTGTCCGCGACTTCCTTGGGACTCGGCCAGATGTCGCGCAGAAACACCGGACCATCCGTGCCCGTGCCGAGCGGCTCCGTGTTGAGATCGATGTCCATTCGTCCCGCGAGCGCGTATGCGACGACGAGAGGCGGCGACATCAGATAGTTGAATCGTGTCTGCGGATTCACGCGCCCTTCGAAGTTTCGATTTCCGGACAGCACGGCGGACACGACGAGCTTGCCCCGATCGATCGCCTCTGAAATCGTCTGCGGCAGCGGGCCGGAGTTGCCGATGCACGTCGTGCAGCCATAACCGACGAGATCGAACCCGAGCGCGTCGAGCGCGGGCTGCACGCCTGCTTTCGCGTAATAATCCGTGACGACTTTCGATCCCGGCGCGAGCGACGTCTTCACCCAGGGCCGTGTGCGAAGCCCCTTTGCGACGGCTTTCTGCGCGAGCAGTCCCGCGGCGAGCATCACGCTCGGATTGCTCGTGTTCGTGCAGCTCGTGATCGCGGCGATCACGACCATGCCGTGCTGGAGTGTGAACTTCTCTCCGCAGTGCTCGCAGGGAATGCCGGGCTCTTCATCGTGCACCGGAGCTTCGCCTTCCATTCTGGCGACAGCCTTTGGCGCCGGCGCGGGTGAGGCGGCGCCGGCCATCTGCGCAGCGAACGCCTCGGCGTACATCCTTTTCGACGCCGAGAGCGGAATGCGATCCTGCGGACGCTTCGGTCCGGCGATGCTCGGCACCACCGTCGCGAGATCGAGCTCGAGCGTGTCGGAAAATACCGGGTCCGGCGTCGAGTCCGTGCGGAAAAGTCCCTGCGCCTTTGTGTACGCTTCGACGAGCTTCACCTGATGCTCGCTGCGGCCGGAAAGGCGGAGATACTTCAGCGTCTCGTCGTCGCATGGGAAGAAGCCCATCGTCGCGCCGTATTCGGGGCTCATGTTCGCGATCGTCGCGCGATCCGCGAGCGCGAGCGACGACAGTCCGCTGCCGTAGTACTCGACGAATTTCCCGACGACTTTCTTTTTGCGCAGCATCTCCGTGCATGTCAGCACGAGATCGGTCGCCGTCGCGCCGGCCGGAAGTTTGCCGTGAAGTTTGAAACCGACGACTTCAGGGATCAGCATCGACACCGGCTGTCCGAGCATCGCGGCCTCGGCCTCGATGCCGCCAACCCCCCATCCAAGGACACCAAGCCCATTGATCATCGTGGTATGCGAGTCCGTCCCGACCAACGAATCGCAGTAAGCAACTTTCTGGCGGGTCGTTTCGGACTTCGGTCCTTGGTCTTCGGTCAGTTCTTCTCCAACGAACACCACCTGCCCGAGGTATTCGAGATTCACTTGGTGACAAATGCCCGTTCCCGGCGGCACCACGCGGAAATTCTCGAACGCTTTCTGGCCCCAGCGCAGAAATTGATAGCGCTCGAGGTTCCGCTCGTATTCGAGATCCGTATTGATCAACAGCGCCGCGTCGGTGCCGTACTCGTCGACCTGCACCGAGTGATCGATCACCAGGTCGACCGGCTGAAGCGGATTGATTTTCGAAGGCTTCCCCCCGAGCTTCGCGAGCGCATCGCGCATTGCGGCGAGGTCGACGACGCAGGGAACGCCGGTGAAGTCCTGCAGCAGCACGCGCGCCGTTCGGAACGCGATCTCCTTGTCGACGCGCTCGCGCACGTTCCAGGTCGCCATGGAGAGCACGTCGGCGGCTTTTACGAACGCACCGTCTTCGTTTCGCAGCAGATTTTCGAGGAGAATCTTCAGCGAGAACGGCAGCGTCGCGACCGTGTTGCCGGGGACGGCGTTGAGCGCATCGAGCCGGTAGACGACATACTGCTCGCCGTCGACCGGAAGCGTTGCGCGGGATTTGAAGCTGTTGCGCGAAGTCATAAGAGAATTTGAAGAATGTATTAGAGCAGTTTCGATCTTCGATCTTCCATCTTCCATCGCCGTTCAAATCACTCCGGCTCGATCTTCCGTTCCATCGTCAGCGTGCGAACATTGCCGTCGACGACTTCCACCTTGATCGCGTCCGTGGGGCACTGGTGAATGAAATCCCCGTCTGCGCGTGACCACTCCAGCGGAGATTCGAGCACGATTGCCTTGTCCTCGTTGTCCATCGCCATGAGATCGGGTGCGAGCGTGACGCAAAGCGTGCAGCCGATGCAGCGCTCGCGCACGACCGAAAGTTCGATGGTGCGCCTCGGATATACACCTCCCGACGACGCCAGCGAGTCACCGCACCGGTCGAGCGCGTCGTGCGCCGCGTCGTAGCCCGCGTCGATCATCCGGCGCGTGGATGCGAAACTGAACCAGTTGTAGTGCCAGACCGCGGGCCGCACCAGCAGCAGCGGCGGCCCCGCCCAGGTCGAGAGCTGCGCGACCTGCAGCGACTTCATCATCGTTTGCGCCGCGCGCATGTAGATCGCCGCGAAGCCCTTGTCCTTGATCCGCCGCGCCGTGGAGAGGCTCGAGCTGCCGACATCGACGCCGATCACCGCGTCCATCCCCTGCACGGCGATCGCGTTCGGCAGGTTGTCCATCACGCCGCCGTCGACGCACGTGCGTCCCGCGATGACGCGCGGAGGAAAAAAACCAGGGAGCGCGCACGACGCATACACGGCGTCGGCGACGGACACATCCTGCATGCCCGGCAGTCCCCAGATCACCTGCGCTCCGCGCTCCAGATCCACCGTGTTGATGAGCAGCGGAATTTTCATCGCGTGGAACGTCACGGGCGGCACGATGTCGCGCACGAGCGCGTCGAGCGGGCCCGCCAGATACAGCGACGGCGACAGCATCCGCTTCGTGACCATGTGCAGCCGGTCGATGCGGAACAGATCCCTTTTTGTGAGCGCGAGCGCGCGGCGCTCCATGTCGTCGACCGGCATTCCGCTCGCGTATGCGGCGGCAATCAGCGCGCCGATGCTCGTTCCTGCGACCAGCGCCGGCTTGATCCCGCGCTCCTCAAATGCGCGCAGCAGCCCGATGTGCGCGAATCCCTTCAAGCCGCCACCACCCAACACGAGCGCCAGACGGGAAGGCAGGTACGTCGGCGTGTGAGTGGGTGGGGCGGGGGTGGGCGACATCAGATATGCATTTTAGCCAATGGGAACGGCGCCGGCCATGGCGGGGCATATCGGGTCACGCGCTCGTGAAGCTGAACCACCAGATAAGCGTTTTCAGTTGATCGGTTGACCAAGGTCCAAAAATCAGTCCGGGCTTCGAACCGCGTCGCGCAGTTGGGAGCCCGGACTGATTAGTTGACCTTCGTTAACCGACCAACGGAGAACAGTTAACTCGTGGTTAGGCCTACTGCAGATATCTGTACAGTCCGATGATCCCCACCACTCCACCGCCCACCATAATGATCGTCCCTGCAGTTCCGCCAATGATCGCGCCAACGATCAGCACGGCGCCGCCGACGATCATCATTGCGACGTTGCTGCCGACATGGTCGCGTGGCAGCGGCGTTTTCGGGGCCGGTGTGCTGGGCGAAAGCTGCTTCGCGCCCACGCTTGCGCCATCGGCGAACGGTGCGAGCGAGGCCGGCTGCTCCGTTGCCGGAGCCGCGACCGGCGCCGGATCGGCGGCCTGGGTTGCGGCAACGGCGGGGGGCTGCTGCTGATCCGCAGCGGTCGTCGTCTGCGCGGCACTCTGCGCAGCCAGCGATCCACCCGCAACGAACAGCACGGCGACGGCGGTCGTGATACGGCGTGAAAGAGTCATACGGATCCTCCTCGGTTTTGTGTTCAACGGGATCTTCCTATGCTCCGAACCTACCGCGGCGATACCTTTTCGTCTCTCGCCGGAATGGACTAGTCCGAATGATGGATTCGCGCGACGCGCAACACAACGGAACCGGCGATCCTGAACTTTCCGCCGAGCGCGCTCTCGAGCGATCGCTCGGGGTCCGCTCGCTCGCGGCGAGCATTCTCAATATTACGGTCGGCGGGGGAATTTTTCTCTACCCCGCAATCGTGGCGGCAGGACTCGGCGCCGCGGCCTGGCTTGCGTACATCGTCTGTGCCGTCGCGTTCGGGCTGATCGTGCTCTGCTTCGCCGAAGCCGGCAGCCGTGTCAAACTCACCGGCGGCCCGTACGCGTACGTTGGCACGGTGTTCGGCCCCTTCGTCGGTTATTTGAGCGGCGTCCTGCTCTGGCTGCTCGGCGCTGGAGCGCACGCGGCGATCGCGAACGGATTTGTGAAAGGAATCAACGCATTCTTTCCGGGCGCCGGCACCGGCGTCGCACATACCGTCATGATTCTCGCGGTGTTCGCCCTGTTTGCATTCGTGAACGTGCGCGGCGTGCGGCACGGCGCGCGCCTCATCGAAGTGGCGACGATCGCAAAATTGCTTCCGCTCGCGGTGTTCGT
>DASYSH010000363.1:0-1945 GCA_036003525.1 Gemmatimonadaceae bacterium
GAGTGGATCGGGATGATCGGCCAGCACGAAGAGCGGCACATCACCCAATTGCGAGAGACTCTGTCAGAGGCATGACCTCGGCGGCGAACCGCTCCATCTCTTCGAACTGCGGAGAGCACTGGAGCAGCAGCAGCGTCACGCCGGCTTCCTGAAACTGATTGACCCGCTCGGCGACCTGCTCCGGCGTGCCGACCAATCCCGCGCGCAGTCCGCGATTCGAAACGGAGTAATCCTCGAGCGAAACCTGCTGCTCGAGTTTCGTGTGTGAAATCCAGTCCTGATAATTGTTGTAGCCCGCCGAGCCCGGATTCACATTCGTGATGCGCGCGAGCTCTTCCTTTGCCTCGCGCTCCGTCGGCCGCACGATCGTGTACGCGGCCATACCGAATTCCATTTCGGGCAGCCCCGTTTCCTCACGGCGGCGTTTGATGTCCGCGACTTTCGGCGCAATGCGATCCGGCGGATCGCCGTGCATCACGTATGCGTCGCATGCCTGCGTAATCAGTTTCTTTGCCGCCTCGGACTCGCCGCCAGCATAGAGCGTGGGGCGCTTCGCCGGTTTCGGCGAGAGAATCGTGTCCTCGGAGCGATAGTATTTTCCCTGGTGCGAGAATGATTTCTCTTTCCACGCGCCTGAAATGATCTTGAGCCAGTCTTCCGTGCGCGCGTATCGGTCGTCGTGCGAATCGAACTGCACACCGTAGCGGCGCGCTTCGTCGGCCCACCAGCTCGACACGACATTCAGTGAAACTCGCCCGCCGGAAATCAGATCGAGATTCGCGACCTGCTTGGCGAGGATCGCCGGATTGTGAAAGGTGGGACGCACGGCGACCATCAGTTCGAGACGCTCGGTGACAGCCGCGAGCGCGGCGGCCGTCGACCACGCTTCGAGCGACGGCGCCTCGATCCCCTTGATGTCGTTGAGATACAGTTCGGCAATCAGCGTGAGATCGTAGCCGATCTGTTCGCTGCGCTGCGCGAGTTTCTTTACGTAGTCCCACGACGCCTCCATTCCTTCGTCGGGGACGTTGCGGAGCCAGCCGCCGAATACGGGCATCCAATATCCGTATCGCATTGGTCAGCGCGCTCCCGCGAGTTCGGCCGGCACGAGGCCGGCTCGCGATTCGATATAGTCGACGAAGCGCGAAAATGGATCAAATCCAATCACGTTCGGCGCGTCGGCCACGAAGTTCGAGAGCGCGTTGATGTCGTAGTAGTACGGTTTTCCGTCACGGTCATCGATCAGATATTCAATCCCGCCGATGTCGAGTCCGACCCGTTCCGCGATTTTCTCCACGTCGTCGATTATCGACTGCGGCGGCGTGAAGCCCTCCACGCGCATTCCGTTTTTCTTTGCGTCCGCCGCGCAGAACGTGCGCTCGAGTTCTTTGCCATCTGTCGTCTGGCAAACATCGGCCGGGCACAGGTTGAACGAGCCGTCGGCCGGATAGACGTTGATGGCGTACAGGAATTTTCCGCCAAGCACCTCAACGCGGGTGATGTGCCCGTCGCGGAGCGGAGCGAGTTCCTGCACGAGCGCGGTGTTGTCGACGCCCAAATCAATCAGGCCGTCGTTCGCGGCCTGCTGGAGCTGCTGCGGCGTGTCGAAGCGCGCGATGCCGGCGCCGCTGCCGCCGATATTCGCTTTCACGAGCACCGGGTAACGCAGCCCTTCGGCCGCCGCCGGCGCCTGCGACGCGTGGTTGATCACGCGGGCGCGCGGATAGGGAAGGCCGAGTTCCTCGAGCACATCGAGCTGGAGCGCCTTCGAAAGTTCAGATGTGTAGACGGTGCTGCCGTTCACCACCGGAACCCCGATGCGCTCGAGATGCTTGAGCCAGTGCAGGGTATGGAACGTCGACTGCGCATGGCCGCGCAGATACGCCGACGGGCTCGCGCGATTGAACACGAGCGAATACGGCGACTCGCGCTCCGACGGATCGAA
>DASYSH010000364.1:0-9663 GCA_036003525.1 Gemmatimonadaceae bacterium
GTGCTCGATCTCTACGCGTGCATTCGGCCCGTGCGGTACTTCGAGGGCGTCGGCAGCCCAATGAAGAACCCCGAAAAGCTGAACATCGTCGTCTACCGGGAGAACACGGAAGACGTCTACGCCGGCATCGAATGGAAGGCCGGATCGCCCGAGGCGGAGAAGCTCCGCACGTTCATCGAGCGAGAGTTGAAGAAAACGATTCGACCCGAGTCGGCGATCGGCATCAAGCCGATGTCGGCGTTCGGCTCCAAGCGCCTCGTCGAGATGGCGATTCAGTACGCGCTCCAGCGCAACAAGCCGTCGGTGACGCTGATGCACAAGGGCAACATCATGAAGTTCACCGAGGGCGCGTTCCGCGACTGGGGCTACGAGGTCGCGCGCGACACGTTCGCGGGGCGCGTGGTGGCGGAGGCCGACCTCGCGAAGGGCGGGGCGAACGCTCGCGCCGACGCGGTGATCATCAAGGACCGCATCGCCGACTCGATGTTTCAGCAGCTGCTGCTGCGCCCCGATGAGTATTCCGTGATCGCCACGCCGAACCTCAACGGCGACTACATCTCCGACGCCGCGGCGGCGCAGGTCGGCGGACTCGGCATCGCGCCCGGCGGCAACGTCGGCGACGGCGTCGCCGTCTTCGAGGCCACGCACGGCACGGCGCCGAAATACGCGAATCAGGACAGGATCAATCCGGGCAGCGTGATCCTCTCGGGGGTGATGATGCTCGAGCACATGGGCTGGCCCGAAGCCGGCAAGCTGATCGTGCAGGGCGTCGAGAAGGCGATCGGCGCGGGCACCGTGACATATGATCTCGCCCGGCAAATGCCCGGGTCGACCGAAGTGTCCACCACTGCGTTTGGCGATGCGATCATCGCCGGGATGCGCTGAGCATGGCGTTCGCACTTTCGCTGCACATCGGCGATCCGTCGCACGTCGCGACACCGCTCCTCGCCGTCGCGCTCCCGTGCGACAAGCCCGTGCCGCGCTCGCTCGCGCCTCTGGACAAAGCCCTCGGTGGCGCGCTCACACGCGCGGTGAAGCAGAAGGATTTCAAAGGCAACCGCGACGAAACGCTGCTGTTGTTCGCGAGCGGAAAGGGACCGCAGCGGGTGCTGCTCGTCGGACTCGGGGCCGCCACGACGGAACCGGGGCCGATCGTGCGCGCCGCGTCGCTCGCGGGACGCAAGGCGAACGCGATGGGCGTCGAGCGCATGGGATTCTGGGCGGAAGGGCTGCACGGCGCGGCGATCGAGAATGCCGCGATTGGTCTTTCGCTCGGGAGCTGGGAATACACCGAGCTGCGCACGCAGCCGCCCGCCAGCGAACGTCCCAAGCCGCTCGTCTCCGCGTTCGTGTGCGCCGACGACGGCAAGGGCGCCGACGCGTCGCTCGCGAACGGCATCGCGGTCGCCGAAGGTCAGCGCATCGCGCGCACGCTCGCCATGATGCCGGGAAATCTCTGCACGCCGTCGTTCATCGCGGACACGGCCAAAGACATCGCGAAACGCCACAAGCTCAAACTCACCGTCTTCGGCAGGAAGGAGATGGAGAAGATGGGGATGGGCTCGTTTCTCGCCGTGGCGCAGGGAACGCCGCAAAAGCCGAAGTTCATCGTGCTGGAGTACAACGGCGCCGGCGTCGACGACGCACCCGTTGCTCTCGTGGGGAAGGGACTCTGTTTCGATTCGGGCGGCATCTCGATCAAGCCGGCCGACCGCATGGAGTGGATGAAGTTCGACATGTGCGGCGCGGCCGGCGTGCTCGGCGCGATGGAAGCGATCGCGCGCATGAAATTGAAGATCAACGTCGTCGGCCTCGTGGGATCGACGACCAACATGCCATCGGGCACCGCGATGAATCCCGGTGACGTGGTGCGCGCGAGCAACGGCAAGACGATCGAGATCATCAACACGGACGCCGAAGGCCGGTTGGTTCTCGCCGATGTGCTCTCGTACGCCGCGCGGTTCAAGCCGCAGGCCGTCGTCGACGCCGCCACGCTGACCGGCGCCGTGGTCGTCGCGCTTGGGAACACGGCGATGGGTGTACTGGGTAATGATCAGGGTGTGGTCGACGAGCTTCTCGCGGCCGGCAAGCGCGGCAGCGAGCCGGGATGGCAGCTCCCGATGTGGCCCGAGTACAAGGATCAGATCAAGTCCGACGTTGCGGACATGAAGAACGTGGGCGGGCGCGGCGCGGGAACGATCACCGCGGCACTGTTCCTCGCGGAGTTCACCCAGGACTATAAGTGGGCGCATCTCGACATCGCAGGCACGGCATACTCGGAGACGGATTTGATCTCGCTGCCTCGCGGGCCGACAGGCGTGCCGGTGCGCACGTTCGTCGAGTTCGTCCGGGGACGGGTTCGCTGACGGTCGGCAGCATCAGGCGCAGACTGCCGGGAATAATTCCGGCGTGCTGTTTCTTGTGCTTGTTTTTCGCGCCGCCTGTCATCCTCGACGCACAGGGCGTTCCGACGCGCGTGGATTCCGCCCGCGCTGACACGACGAAACGTGCGGCAGTCGCAGACAGCGCAAACAGCGCGAAGCGCACGATCGATCTGCCGGTTGCCGACACGACGCCGAAGCGTCCGCCGCGCGACACGATCAAGACTCCGATCGTCAAGCCGTACGTTCCGCGCTCGACCGAAATCGGCGCGAGCGACTGGCACTGGGACCGCGACCAGCTGTTTTCGTCGGGCGCGTTCACGCTCGGCGATCTGCTCGCGTCGGTTCCCGGCGTCACGATGATGACCACGGGATTCCTGCTCGCGCCGCAGGTCGCGGCCTACTACGGGAATCCCGGCAAACTCCGCCTCTATCTCGACGGCGTCGAACTCGACGTTCTGAACCCGCGCAATGGCGGCATTCACGATCTCGCGCTGATTCCCCTCTGGTCGCTCGAGGATGTGAAGGCCGAACGCTCCGCCGGCGAACTGCGCGTGCACATGCGGTCGTGGCGCGTCGATCGCACGACGGCGAATACGCGAACCGACGTCGTCACCGGAACGGAGAACCTCAATCTCTATCGCGGGTTTTTCGGAAAGCGATTCGACAACGGACTCGTCATCCAGCTCGCCGGTCAGCAGCAAAGCAATATTTCTCCCGGCGGCATGGACGGCGACGCACTCGGCGGCTTCGGACGGCTCGGATGGGCCCGCGGCAGCTGGAGCGTCGACGGGACTTGGATCCATCAGGGGATCGATCGCAACTCAGGCGACCGTTTCATCAATACGTCCCCGCAGCTCGGCACGATCCCGGCGTACAACGGCAACGAGGAACTCGCGTACCTGCGCATTGGCTGGCGAGATCCCGACTCCGACGGACCATGGCTGCAGTTGATCGCGTCCACGCTCAGCGAAGCGAAGAAAGACACGACGTCCAGTCTGACGTCCGCACTCGCGGGTGGAGGCCGTGACTCAACGGACACACTCAAATCGCGCGCGCAATATGTGCTCGCCGCGGGCATTACGAAGTGGGGACTCCGGCTCAGCAGCACGAACAGGATTCGCTCGATCAACGGCAAGTTCAATTTCTCGCCGGGCGCTCGAGCGGAATTCAATTCCAAGCTCCTGACGATTTCCGCATTCGGCGAACGCGGCGCGGATTCCACCACGCGCACCGATGTGCAGGGCCGGTTTGCGCCATTCTCCTGGATCAATGTTGGCGGCAGTGTCAGCCGCGAGGCGCCGGCGAACGCCGCCCTCGGCGCAGCCGCGCTCAACACGCGCCTCGAAGTGGCGGTGCAGTGGCGCAATCGCTGGCTGACCGGCGGCATCGTCACGCGCGCCGCGACGACCGACGCGCCTCCGATTGAAATCGACACCACACTGCGGCCGGTCGCATCGCCGGCGGCGAACGGAATCATCGTGTCGTTCCGGGGGCCGCTCCTGTTCGACGTGAATCTCGATGTCGATGCGATCAACTGGAGCGTGACCGACGCGTACCGGCCGCAGACGCAGGCTCGCGCACGCCTCTGGTTCGCATCGAGTTTTCTGCAACGGTTTCCGCGCGACAACTTCCATGTGCTCGCGTCGGCGACGTTCGATTATTTCTCGATCATGTACGCGCCGCTCGGCACGAATCCGGTGGGGCAGTCGAGTCCGGGCGCGGGCATCTTCTCCACGTTGCTCGAGATTCGAATCTCGACCGCGACGATTTTCTGGAATTACCGCAATCCCGTCGGTGCGATATACTCGACGTACCCTGGCTACGTGATGCCGAGGCTCGTGAATATGTACGGGTTGCGGTGGCAGTTTTGGAACTAAATAAAGTGCGATGGTTTGTCGATTGTAGTTATTGGTTTTTTGTGTATCGTTGGAACGAACAACCACGAACCAAGCAACCACAGTCTATAAACTATTTTTTGTTATTTTAACTCATTGAGCCATAATACTTTAGTGTATCTCATATGATCCGCAGCATGACGGGATTCGGATCGGCCGAAGGTGACGTGGGCGGGTCCCGCGTCACGGTCGAAGTGCGGACGGTAAACCACCGCTTTTTCAATCCGAGCGTCAAGCTCCCGCACCTGTTTTCGCGGTGGGAGGCCGAGGTGCGCGAGTCGCTGCGGAAGCATATCGCGCGCGGCCACGTCACCGTTTCGGCCCATGTCGAGCGACCGGAATCGCTTGGCGCGACGATCGACGAGGCCAAGTTCGCACAGCACGCTGCGGATCTCATCTCACTGCGCGACCGCCACGGACTCGGCGGTGAAATCGACGTCGCGACCGTGCTGCGCATGCCCGATGTGATTCGATCGGCGGCGTCGACGGAGGAGACGCCGCAAGGATCGGCGGACGAACTCGTCGCTGTGGTCGACGCGGCGGCGCTCGAACTCACGAAAATGCGCGAAGCCGAGGGTGCGCGCCTCGCCGTGGTGCTGCTCGACCGCATGAGCGTGATCGAGCAGTCGCTTCGCCGGATCGCGGCCCGCGCGCCGGAGCGGATCGTCGCGCAGCGCGACCGGCTTCGTGAAAATGTGAAAGTGCTGGCCGAAGGCGTCGCCGTCGATGAACAGCGCCTCGCCCAGGAGATCGCGATTCTGGCGGATCGTCTCGATGTGGGCGAGGAACTCGACCGGTTTGGCGCGCACGTCGCGGCGTACCGGGAGGTTCTCACCGCGCAGAGCGGCGAGCCCGTCGGAAAGCGTCTGGGATTCGTGCTGCAGGAAATGCTCCGCGAAGCCAATACGACCGGCAGCAAGGCGAACGATTCGGTGATTCAGCGCGACGTGCTTTTGATCAAGGAAGAGCTCGAGCGAATTCGCGAGCAGGTGGAGAATCTCGAGTAATGACGCGATGAATCCGTTTCCACTCGTGCTGTCGGCGCCGTCCGGCGGCGGCAAGACCACGGTCACGAAGCTGCTGATGCAGCGGAGGACCGATCTCGGCTATTCCGTTTCGTGCACGACCCGCGCGCCGCGCCCGGGCGAGAGGGATGGCGTCGATTACCATTTTCTTACCGAAGCCGAGTTCATCGCACAGCGGGACCGCGGCGAGCTCGCCGAGTGGGCGATCGTGCACGGCAAGTATTATGGTACGCTGAAATCAGCCATCCGGACGGTGCTCCGGAGTGGCAAGCACCTGATGATGGATATCGACGTCCAGGGTGCTGCCCAGATGGCCGCGGCATGGCCCGGCGCGGTACTGGTGTTCATGCTCCCGCCCTCGGTTGAGGTGCTTTTGGCCCGCCTTCAGGAGCGGAATACGGAGGATGGACACACCCTCCTGGCCAGGCTGAAAAGCGCCCATGCTGAATTACAGGTGGTAAGTCGTTATCATTATGTGCTGGTGAACGACGACCTCGAGGCCACCGTGGCACGGGTGTCGTCGATTATCGACGCCGAGGATGTGAAGCGGGAGCGGATCGAAGCGCTCGACTCACAGCTTTCAGGGCTGATCGCCCGGCTCGATTCGGAAATCATACGGCACAGTCCAAATTAATTAACCAGGGCGGGAACAATGCGCGTTTTCACACCGAACGAAGTCACCGTCAATTCCGCCAACAAGTACCTCGCGATTCTCGTTGCCGCGAAGTATTCGCGCGTGCTGAATGAATTTCCGCGTGACCGCTCCAAGAGCGGCGAGAAGAAACTCACGACGCGCGCGCTCGAAGAGCTGTCGTCCGGCGCGATCGAGTATCGCGTCGTGCCGCGCCGCCGCGCGGAGTAACTCTCACCGCCACGAGAACGGCGGCCTATAGCGCAGCCGTGCGCCCCTTCGAGGGCCGACGCGTTCTCCTCGGTGTGACCGGGGGAATCGCGAGTTACAAAACGGCGTGGCTGGCGCGGCTCATGGCGCAGGCCGGCGCCGAAGTGGATGTGGTGCTGACGAAGTCCGCCCGTGAGTTCATCGGCGCGGTGACGTTCGAGGCACTGACGGGGCGGCCCGTGCACACGGAACTCGTCGCGGAAGGACATGCGCTCGATCACATCAAGCTGGCACGCGCGGCGTCACTGATCGTCGTCGCGCCCGCGACGGCGGATTTTCTTTCGCGCGCGGCGGCGGGGCGCGCCGACGATCTGCTTACCGCGTGCCTCCTCGCCGCGGACGCGCCCGTGTTGCTCGTTCCGGCGATGAACGACCGGATGTGGGCGCACCGCGCGACCGAACAGAACGTCGCGCACCTGCGCTCGCTGGGGTACACGGTGCTCGATCCCGACGCGGGGCCGCTCGCGTCGCCGCAGGAGGGGAACGGACCCGGAAGAATGCCGGAGCCGGACCGAATTCTTGCGCACGTCGGGCGCATGCTCGAGGCGCGGTCGGCGCTCGCGGGACGCCGTGTGCTCGTGACCGCCGGACCCACGCGCGAGGCGGTCGATCCCGTGCGATTCATCTCGAATCACAGCAGCGGGAAAATGGGCGTTGCCATCGCGGCATCCGCGTGGCGCCGGGGAGCCGACGTCACGCTCATCGCCGGCCCACTTTCCATCGCGCCGCCGCACGATGTTCGCGTGGTGCATGTCGAGAGCACCGAACAGATGAACGATGCGGTGCGCGCCGAACTCGCGGCAGCGGACGTGCTCGTCATGGCCGCCGCGCCGGCTGATTTCCGGCCGAAGAATGTGCTCGACAGCAAGATCAAGAAAGAGACGCGCCCGGATTCACTCGCGCTCGAGAACACCGGCGACATTCTCAAGACGACGATCGACGCGCGCAAGAAAGGCGCGGTGATCGTCGGCTTCGCGCTCGAAACGGACGATGTCATCGCGCACGCGAAGGTGAAACTCGCAGCGAAGGCGCTCGATATGATCGTGGTGAATGACGCCCGTGAGACGGGCGCCGGGTTTGGTGTCGATACGAATCGCGTGACCATACTCGCGCCCAACGCCGAGCCGGCCGTCCTCCCGTTGCTGAGCAAATCCGAAACTGCCGACGCGATTCTCGATCGCGTGCAAGCGATACTCGATGGACGCTAGAGACCGGCTGCGGGAGTATCTCGAGCAACGGCGGGAACTCGGGGAAAGCGAGTTCGTGCTCGATGGGCTTTCCGTTGATGACGCGCTGAGCAAACTCGGGGTGCGCGGCGGAGGCGCCGCGCAGACCGGGGCGCGCGAGGCACCACGCGAGGCGCGGACGACGGGGCCGGTGAGCGGAGATTGGCGGGAAGCGCTGCGAGCGGCCGGTGTTGCGGAGCCGGGAGCGGCGAAAATTGCAGCGCCGGCAAACAACGCCGCTGGAAAACCTTCCGTGGAAGGGGAGGCGCCCACGGAACCGCCGGCCGTGAAACTCGGCCGCTATGAGATGCCCGCGCCGACCGAACCGAGCACGAACGCCACCGGCGAGCTGAGACAGGGGATCGTCGTGGGTGAAGCGATGGAGCCCGGACTCGGCTCGCACGCGAATCTCGAATCGATCGCGGCGATTGCGAAAGCCGTCGCAGCCTGCACCTCCTGCAGCTTGTATGCGGGCGCAAAAAATCCCGTGCCGGGCGAGGGAAATCCACACGCTGGATTCGTGTGCGTCGGCGAAGCGCCGGGACAGACCGAAGATGAGCTGGGCAAGCCGTTCGTTGGAGCGTCAGGCCAGCTGCTCACAAAAATTCTCGCAGCGATCAACTTCACGCGCGAAGATGTCTTCATCTGCAACGTGCTCAAGCACCGCCCGCCCGGGAACCGGAATCCGACGCTCGAAGAGATCAAAGCATGCAGTCCCTTCCTGTTACGCCAGCTGGAACTGCTGAAGCCGCGCGTCATCCTTGCCCTCGGGACCTTCGCGTCGCAAACTCTCCTGCAGACTACGATCCCGATAGGTAAATTGCGCGGACAGGTTCACCGCTATTACGGGGTGCCGCTCATCGTCACATATCACCCCGCAGCGCTGCTACGGAATCCATCGTGGAAGCGCCCCACCTGGGAAGATGTCCAGCTCGCCCGCAGAGTTTTCGATAGCGCCCCAAGCGGCGCGTGATCCGTTCAAGGACCGCAAGCCTCCCTGGTCGGAGGATGCGGAACAGGCGGTGCTGGGCGCGATGCTGCTCGATGCAGACGCAATCGTGCGCGCCGTGGAGCTCGTCGACGAGACGATGTTCTACCGCGAAGCGCATCGCCGACTGTTTCGCGCGATGCTCTCACTCCATCAGCAGGGTGCCGTCCTCGACCCGCTGACGCTGGCGAACGAACTCGAAAAGCAGGGCGGGCTCGCCGCGGCGGGCGGCAAGGATTACATCGGCACACTCCTCGACGTCGTGCCAACCGCCGCGAACGTCGAGTACCACCTGCGTATCGTCAAAGAGAAGGCGCTGCGCCGGCGTCTGATAGAAGTGGCGCAGGGGCTCGTCGTCGAGGCGCATGAATCGGGCGCCGATGCCGCCGATCTCATCGATCTTGCCGAGCATCGCATTTTCCAGGTCAGCCAGCAGCGCGGCACGGACGGCTTCACGCGCATCAAGGAGCTGCTCTGGCCGGCGATGGAGCGCATCGAGTCGCTGAAGGATGGCGGCCCGCTCACAGGCGTCCCGACGGGCTTCAAGGATCTGGACACGATCACGCTCGGGTTCCAGCCATCGGATTTGATCATCATCGCGGCGCGTCCGTCGATGGGAAAAACCGCGTTCGTGCTGAACATCGCGCAATACGCCGCTGTCGAAAGCAATCTTCCGATAGCGATTTTTTCGCTCGAAATGAGTAAAGAGTCTCTCATCCAGCGCATGCTGGCTTCCGAGGGATTCATCGATGCACAGCGCCTGCGGTCGGGAAAGCTCACGAGTCAGGACCATTCGAATCTTGCGAAGGCGGCGGCGCTGCTCGGCCAGGCGCCGATCTGGATCGACGACACGCCGGGCATCACGCTCCTCGAAATCCGGTCGCGCGCGCGTCGTCTCAAATCGACGTCGGGCGTGAAGATGATCATCATCGATTACCTGCAGCTCATTCAGGGGCCGCCGAACTCCGAGAGCCGCCAGCAGGAAATCAGCCAGATCTCGCGGTCGCTGAAGATTCTCGCGAAGGAGCTCAACGTTCCGGTGGTGGCGCTGTCGCAGCTCTCGCGCGCGCCGGAGCAGCGCACGGGCGAGAACAAGCGTCCGCAGCTCTCCGATCTCCGCGAGTCGGGCGCGATCGAACAGGACGCGGACGTCGTCATGTTCATCTATCGTCCAGAGATGTACGACCGGCCGATCGACGATTCCGGCAATCCGACGAAGATGGGCGACGGCACGCCGATCGAGG
>DASYSH010000365.1:0-2205 GCA_036003525.1 Gemmatimonadaceae bacterium
GCGGCTCCGGTATGCGCCGCCGCGGTCAGCGAGCGCGTTTTGATTTCTTCGGTTATGCGCGCGACGAATGCGTCGAGCGCGATCACTTCCTGTTTCTTCCCGACGCCGCGCTCGCGAATCGCCAGCGTGTTCGCCTCGGCTTCGCGTTTTCCGATGACGGCCATGTACGGCACCTTCATCGTCTCCGCCTCGCGAATGCGGTAGTTGAGAGTCTCCGAGCGCGTGTCGAGATGCGCACGGATTCCGGCAGCGCGCAGCTTTTTCGTGACCTCCGCCGCGTGCGGCGCGAGATCGTCGGCGATCGGCAGCACGCGCACCTGTTCCGGCGAGAGCCATACCGGAAACGCGCCGGCGAAGTGCTCGATCAAAATCGCGATAAAACGCTCGAAGGATCCGCACACGGCGCGGTGAATCAGCACCGGGCGATGCGACTGGTTGTCTTCGCCTGTATAACTGAGATCGAACCGCTCGGGCTGCGAGTAGTCGAGCTGAATCGTGCCGAGCTGCCAGTGACGTCCGATAGAGTCCGTGACGTCGAAGTCGATTTTCGGGCCGTAGAACGCGCCATCACCTTCCTTCAGCGCGTACGGCAGCCCGGTCGCTTCGAGCGCCCGCTTCAAGCCGCTTTCGGCGGTATCCCACATCTCGTCCGTGCCGACGCGCTCGGCGGGACGCGTCGCGAATTTCAGCGACGCCGTCAGACCGAACGTCGCATAGTAGCCGAGGATGAAATCCATCAGCCGTTTTACTTCTTCGGCGATCTGGCTTTCCATCAGGTACACGTGGCAGTCGTCCTGACGGAACTGACGCACGCGCGTGAGCCCCGACAGCGCGCCGCTGATTTCGTTGCGGTGCAGCACGTCGTACGTGCAGTAGCGCAGCGGAAGTTCGCGGTACGAATGTTTTTTCGATGCGAACATCAAGTGGTGCGACGGGCAGTTCATCGGCTTGAGCGCGAAGTCGTTCGAGCCCGTCTCCTTGTCGTGCACAAGGAACATGTTGTCCTTGTACACGCCCCAGTGCCCGGAAATTTCCCACAGCGCCTTGTTGTACATCAAAGGCGTCATGATCTCTTTGTAGTCGTCGCGCTGCAGCTCGCGCAGGAATTCGTTGATCGTGTTGGTGAGCGCGGTGCCATTCTCCGTCCAGAACGCCGCGCCGGGCGCGAACGGATGGAACATGAACAGGTCGAGCGCCTTGCCGAGCACCCGGTGGTCGCGGCGGCGCGACTCCTCGATGCGATGGAGATAGGCGTCCAGATCTTCCTGCTTGAACCACGCGGTCGCGTAGATGCGCTGCAGCATTTGGCGGCGTTCGTCGCCGCGCCAGTATGCGCCGGCCGCGTGGAGCAGCTTGAAATGCTTGAGATACGACGTGTCCGGCACGTGCGGCCCCTTGCAGAGATCGGTGAACGGGCCGTCGGTGTATGTCGAGATGATTTCGTCGGAGCCCTCGAAATCCTGCAGACGCTCAAGCTTCAGCGGATCATCCACAAACCGCTTTTTCGCCTCGGCCTGCGAGACCTCTTCGCGCACGAACGGATATTTCTCGGCGGCGACTTTATGCATCTCCGCTTCGAACGCGGCGAGATCGTCCGGTGTGAACGGCTGCGCAACTTCGAAGTCGTAATAGAACCCGTCTTCGATCGCGGGACCGAAACCGATTTTCGCATCGGGACGCAGGCGACGCACGGCGGTCGCGAGAATGTGCGCGCCGGAGTGGCGCAGCACGTCGAGCGCGCGCGGATCTTTCTCGGTGATCACGACGAACTTGCCGCTCGCGCGGAGCGGAGTCGAAAGATCGACCACGTTCCCGTCGACGGCGACTGCGATGCTCGCTTTGAGAAGCCCTTTGCCGATCGATCCGACGACGTCGCGCGCCTGCGTTCCGACGGGCACGACGCGAGTCGCACCATCGGGGAGCGTGAGCGTGATCATGTCGCCGGCGGCCGGCGGTGCAGAATCGATCATCAGTTGTTGAGCGAGTCGAGCATGGGGACGATCCGGTCGTTGTAGCGGAACCAGAGAACGACGCCGGTCGCGAGGAGGGCGAGCAAGGTTCCCCAAATCAAGATCTGGCGGAGCTTGAGGCGGTCGGGAGGAACCGATCTGGATTGTGGCATGACGCAAGTTAACCCGTTCTCAGCGGTTCTCACCACTTCTCACCGGTTCCCGACGTTTGTCGCGGATCATCGGGAGAGGATTC
>DASYSH010000366.1:0-5381 GCA_036003525.1 Gemmatimonadaceae bacterium
TTCGCGATTCACCACTATTCGTCACACACGTCGCTCGATCGACGAAGTGTTCGAGGCGCATCGAGGGCGCTCGATCGAGGATATGCGACACCGCGCGAGACGTGCTCGACGCACGCGGAAACGACGAAGTCGCCCAACCCGCTGGGGATGGACGACTTCAAAAGTAGCAGGGGCGGGACTCGAACCCGCGACCCCGGCATTATGAGTGCCGTGCTCTAACCAGCTGAGCTACCCTGCCGTCTCAGATGATGAAGCTCATCTGTCCAAACACTCCTCACCCCCTCACCGTCGGGGGATCGAGTCTCGAAAAATAACGACGGCCGGTCCCTCTCGGAACCGGCCGTTGCCATTTTCTCATGGCGGGGGCGGGATTTGAACCCGCGACCTTCGGGTTATGAGCCCGACGAGCTACCAGGCTGCTCCACCCCGCGTCATGCCGGAAAGATAGAGCACGGACTGGGTCATTACAAGCGGGTTAGCTGTCATTGTTAGCGCCACGATACCGCCACGCCGGCGTGCACCATCTGCGCGCCCACTTTCTCTGCTGTCTCGGTACCCGAGTTCACTTGCCTGCGCGACCCAACCGCATCGAGAAAATCCACAAACGGCGTGATCGAGGTGCTGCGCGACAAACGGATATCGTACCCCACGCCGGCCTGATACCCGAACTCCACGTCCGCGACGACGTTCGCCGCGGCGAACTCGGTGGCTTTGACGTCCTCGTTGTGAACGGCGAACCCGCCGCCGGCACTTACAAAAAATCCCTGATGCGCGCGCGGATACCACTGCGCAACCAGCGAACCCCACAGCGCCACGGCCGACGTGATATCGCTCGTCTTCGCCTGCGCCGTGTACTCGAAGCTCATCACGACGTTGGGCGTCAGCGCGCCGCCGGCTCGAAGCGTGAGCGTCGGGCCCGCAGTCTGCTGCGCGGTGTTGCAGTCGGCGCACCGCGAACTCGACCAGCCCGCGCCGAGTCCGATCGAGGCGTGAAATCCTTTGTGCTCGAGCTGGCGTTCGTCTGGATCCTGCGCGAATGCCGGAGTCGCGGGCGCGATCAGCACCATCGCGATCAGTACGCGTGATAGAACGCGCATCTACGGTTTCTTCGCCGGTTCCGATGCGCGGCTCTTTCGCGTCCCGGAATCCGGCTCGGTGTAGCGATACAAGATCTCCTTGTTCCCCTTGACCATGCCGAATTCCTCCCGCGCGATTTTTTCCTGCGTGACTGGATCAGTCTGAAGAAGCTGTTTGTACTTCTTCAGGGAGTCAACTTCGTGATTGAGCGAGTCGACCTCATGCTTGATGCGCGCGAGCCGTGTCTTCTGTCTGAACAAATCCACGGTGCTCCATTCCCCGCCCTGCACCGCGAACCAGACGACGCCGAGCGCGGCGAGCGCCAGGGCGCCGCGAAGTACGAGTGAACCGGGCGAGGATTTTTTTCGCGGCACGATTGATCAGTCGATCCCGTAAACCGACGCGCCCGGGAACTTGGCGGTGTCGCCCAGATCGCTCTCGATGCGCAGCAGCTGATTGTACTTCGCGACCCGATCGGTGCGGCTCGCGCTTCCGGTCTTGATCTGTCCGGCATTCGTCGCAACCGCGAGGTCGGCGATGAACGTGTCTTCCGTTTCGCCGCTGCGATGCGAGATGATCGACTGATAGCTGTTCATCCGCGCCATCTCGATTGTCTCCAATGTTTCAGTCACGGTGCCGATCTGGTTCAGCTTGATCAGAATCGCGTTCGCAACATCTTCTTCGATTCCGCGGCTCAGGAACTCCGGGTTCGTCACGAACAAGTCGTCGCCGACGAGCTGCACGCGGTCCCCGAGATGCTCGGTGAGTTTCGCCCAGCCGGCCCAATCCTCCTCGGCGAGCCCGTCTTCAATGGAGACGATCGGATATTTGTTCACCCACTTCTCGTACATCGCAATCATTTCAACCGCGCTCTTGGTGCCCGCGCCGCTTTTCTTGAACGTGTAATTCTTCTTGTCGTACAGCTCGCTCGCCGCGCAGTCGAGCGCGAGGCAGATGTCCGAACCCGGCTTGTAGCCGGCGAGTTCGATCGCCTCGAGAATGACAGTGATCGCATCTTCGTCACTCTTGAGATCGGGCGCGAAGCCGCCTTCATCACCCACGCCGGTGCTGAGCTTACGCTTCACCAAAACTTTCTTCAGCGCGTGGAATGTCTCCGCGCCCATGCGGAGCGCGTCCGAAAAATTCTCGGCGCCCACCGGAACGATCATGAATTCCTGAAAATCAACCGTGTTCGTCGCGTGCGCGCCGCCGTTGATCACGTTCATCATCGGCACGGGAAGCGTGCGCGCGAGCGGGCCGCCCAGGTAGCGATAGAGCGGCATGCCGGTCGCGACCGCGGCGGCCCTCGAAACGGCCATCGAAACGCCGAGCATCGCGTTGGCGCCGAGTTTGGATTTGTTCTTCGTGCCGTCGAGGTCGATCAGTGCGCGGTCGATCGCGATTTGATCGGTGGCTTCGAGGCCTCTGAGCGCAGGGGCGATAAGAGCCTCGACGTTGCGGACGGCTTTCAGGACGCCCTTGCCGTCGTAGCGGTCGAGATCTTTGTCGCGGAGTTCGAGCGCTTCGTGGGTGCCCGTTGACGCGCCGCTGGGGACAGCGGCTCGTCCTGCGGGGCCGTCGTCGAGCGTGACGTCGACTTCGATTGTCGGATTGCCGCGGGAGTCCAGGATTTCGCGGGCGGTGATTGAGTTAATGGCTGACATTTTAAGTGCAATGCAGGGTGCAGAAGAGGAATGCGGATGACGGCGACTGCGGCTACTTGCTGGCTACGGGGTTCTTACGTGGATCCCAATTGGGGCTCTCTACGCCATACTCTGATACGAGTAAGGCGGCCATGCGGTCATATACAGTCTTGGCGAGATCATTTCGCTTGTCGTAATCGAGCCCTTCGGTGGGGATGGGCTCGAGGAAATGAACATCCACCCGTCCGGCCTTCACCCAAATCTTTCCCTTGGGATGAACTTCGCGCGTGCCGTGGATCACGACGGGCACGATCGGCGCGTGCACATGCACCGCCAGCACGAACGGTCCCTTCTTGAACGGCCGCAGCGAATAGGTGAATCCACGCGAACCTTCCGCGAACACCACGACGCACGCGCCCTCTCTGATTTTTTCCGCGGCCTGCTTGTACGAATCAAAGCTGCTCTTTCGATTCTGGCGCTCGATATAAACCGTCCCGACCGACGCCGCCGCCTTTCCAAAAAATGGCACGCGCGCGAGTTCGTTCTTCGCGACGAATTTCAAATTCTTCAAAATGCTCGCCAGCACCAAAATATCGTGCTGCGACATGTGATTGCTCACGATGATGTGCTCGGCGCCTTCGATATGCTCGCGCCCGTGCACCACAACCTTGACGCCGCTGGCCCACGTTGCCGTCGTGCCCCAAATGCGCATCGCGTAGTCGAATATCGACCCGACGCCGTCGCGCAGATTGAGCAGCGCACCCACCAGGCCCATCACGCCGCAGATGAGCGTGAACAGGGCAAACACCAGCATGGTGAACGCGGTGCGGATCATCCTGAGAAGTGGCTATGCCCTGGCGGCAACGGGACCCGTTGGCCGCGGTTTTGAGTTTCGAGTCCTTGGCCGTGGGTCCCGACGGCCTCGACATGGCCGATGGAAGTTAGCGGGATACCAAACTCATGCTCGAAAGCGCGCTGATCGAGCGCACCGGGCGAGGTCACAATCAGCTCGTACTCTTCACCGCTGGCAGCGGCTTCTTGTGCGGTTGCGCCCGGGACCAACGGCAGGCGGTCGAGCTCGAGAATAATTCGCGACCCGCTCGCTGCGGCAAGATGCGATGCATCCGCGGCGACGCCGTCCGAAATATCAATCGCCGATGTCGCCCCATGTTCCGCGAGCCAGCGCGCCTCGCGCATGCGCGGCACCGGCCGCGCGAACCGGTCGCGATGCGCGGGATTCGGCGCCGCACCGGCCTCCAGCGCGCGCAGCGCAAGCAGCGGCCCGCCGAGTCGTCCGGTGACCCAGAGTGAGTCGCCCGCGCGCCCACCGGCCCGTGTCAGCGGACGTTCGACCGAGCCGAGTACGGTCACGCCGATCGACAATTCGGAACCGCTCGTGAGATCGCCGCCGACGATAGGCGCGCCAAGGTCACGCGACGCGACCGCAAAACCATCCGCCAGCTGCACGATCTGCGCGCGCCACTGTTCGGTGAGCGTCAGCGCAATAACCATCCCGATCGGTGTTGCGGCCATCGCGGCGAGATCGCTCAGCGCCGCCGCCACGGAGCGATACGCGATTTCTTCCGCGGAAAGCCACGCGCGTTTGAAATGCACATTCTCGACCGATGTGTCAGCGCTCACGACGAGGCGCGAACCTGCAGGAACATCGAGCAGAGCCGCGTCATCGCCGACACCGCTCGCGAGCGTGCCCCAGCGCGCGAGCATCGCGCGAACGGTGTCGAACTCGGCGCCCGGGCCGAGCGCGAGATTTTTCCGACGGTCGCGTGTCACCGACTTTCGCCCACGGCGGCAAGTTCGGCCAGAATCGGCGCCGGAACAATTTTCTCTTCGAGCCGCCAGGCCTCGCGCAGCGACTCGATCACATCGTTCAGGTTCACGCCGCGCACCTGCCCGGCGCCGGCGATTTCCGCGGCGCGTCCGTGCACCCACGCGGCCGCGGCCGCGCTCGAGCGCGCATCGCTTCCCTGCGCGAGGAGCGTCGCGACCATTCCGCCGAGCACGTCGCCACTGCCTCCGGTGGCGAGCACCGGCGTGCCGCTCGCGCTCACGTCGGTCGCGATTCCGTCGCTCACGATGGTCGGAACACCCTTGAGCAGGACGGTCGCGTGAACCGCGCGCGCGAGTTCACCGGCGATTTCGAACCGGCGCGAGTTCACTTCATCGGGTGAGACGCCGGCGATGCGCGAAAATTCCACGGCGTGCGGCGTGATCACCGCCGGCCGGCCTTCGAGCAGCGCGCCAAGTGCGGCGGCGCGCCCGGAAAACGCGGTCAGCGCATCGGCATCGACGACGACGGGGCCGCGCCACTCATCGAGCACGCGCTCGGCGAACGCGCGCGCCGCCGCGCCCAACCCGAGTCCCGGACCGACGAGCACCACGTTTGCCCAGTCGAACACCGCCTTGAACTCGTCGTCGTTCTGCGGCCAGCGCGCGCACATCACCGCCGCTTCGGACGCCTGGATCGCGGCGATACTCTCGTCTGCTGCCGCGATCTTCACCATCCCGATCCCGCTGCGAAGCGCGGCGCGCGCCGCCAGCACGGTCGCGCCGGCCATCCCCTTCGCCCCGCCGATGATCGCGAGCTTCATTCGAATTCCCTTATGGGCATTCGCGGGGATCGACGGAACCTGCGAGGCGACC
>DASYSH010000367.1:0-17813 GCA_036003525.1 Gemmatimonadaceae bacterium
TGATGTGGGGCTCGCGATTCACCGCGCGATCAAGAGCGGCGCATCGGTGCTGCTCGAGGGCGCGCAGGGTTCGCTGCTCGACGTCGATCACGGCACGTATCCGTTCGTCACGTCCAGCAATACGACAGCCGGCGGCGCATCGGTCGGCGTCGGAATCGGCCCGCGCACCATCGACGAGGCGATCGGAGTGGTGAAAGCATACACGACACGCGTCGGCGCGGGCCCGCTTCCCACCGAGTTCGACGAAGCAATGGGCGAACACGTGCGCAAACTCGGCAACGAGTTCGGCGCGACAACCGGTCGTCCGCGGCGCTGCGGCTGGTTCGATGCCGTGGTCGTACGCTACGCGGTGCGCATCAACGGACTGACTTCACTCGCGGTTACGAAGCTCGACGTGCTCGACACGCTCGATAAAGTCGCGATTTGCACGGGTTATGAATTCGACGGGCACGTCGTCGAGGAATTTCCCGGTGATATCGCCGAACTCGAAGGGATCAAGCCGCGGCTCGAATGGTTCGACGGGTGGAAGCAGCCGACATCCGGCGCGCGCAAACTCGAGGAGCTTCCCGCGAAGGCGCGCGCGTATCTGGACCGGATTCAAGCGCTTGTCGAGTGTCCGATCGAATTCGTATCGGTGGGGACACGGCGCGATCAGATCATTGGACTTTGAAGACGGCAGACGGCGGACGGCGGACGGAAGCTGGGACGGTGGACGAAAGCCATGAGTGATTTACCGGTTTGCGTTATCGGAGCCGGGCCGTGCGGGCTTGCGGCGGCCGTCGCGCTCGAGGAAGCCGGAATCCCGGCGATCGTTTTCGATCGTTCATGCGTCGTGAGCGCGATCGCGCGCTATCCGACTTATCTCACGTTTTTTTCGTCACCGGAGCGTCTCGAAATCGGCGACGTTCCGTTCGCCACCGCGGGCGAGAAACCTTCGCGGCGCGAAGGGCTCGCGTATTACCGCAGCGTCGTTGAGTGGTGGAAACTCAACGTGCGGCAGTACGAAGACGTGACCGAAGTCAGGAAAACAGATTCGGGGTTCGACGTCGTGTCGCAGCCTTTGCCGGGCGTGGAAGTGACGACGCCGGCGCGCGCCGTGGTCGTCGCGACGGGATACTTTTCGTCGCCGAACATGCTCGACATCCCCGGTGAAGATCTTCCGCATGTGTCGCACGAGTTTCGCGAGGGCCACATCGCGTTCCAGTGGCACGCCGTCGTGGTCGGCGGAGGAAATTCAGCCGTCGAGTGCGCGCTCGAGCTGGCCCGCTGCGGCGCGCTCGTGACGCTCGTGCATTTCGAGCCTGCCTTCACGCACGTGATCAAGCCGTGGATTCTGCCGGAGTTCGAGGCGCGCGTGGAAAACGGCTCGATTTCGCTGCGCTGGAGCTCGCGCGTCGCGTCGATCGAGCCGGATTGGCTGAAGCTGAACACCAAACACGGAACCGTATCGATTCCCGCCCAGCATGTGTTTCTGCTCACGGGCTACACACCCGCGCCGGGACTGCTCGGCGCGCTCGGTGTGCCGTTCGACGAAGTGACCGGGATCCCTGCGCACGATCCCGCGACGATGGAAACGCCGATCGACGGAGTGTTCGTCGCGGGCGTGTTGACGTCTGGGAAAAAAGCGAACGGCGTGTTTATCGAGAACGGGCGCGGGCATGGCGCGCTGATCGCGGCGGCGCTCAAGAGGCGATAAGCGGCGAACTAAGTGCGGGTTTGTGAGATCGGAGTGTTGATCTGCGCGCGCGGTCGGGCTCGAGGGACTCGCTTCGCCCCGCGCAGTGAGGGGGTTGCGGCCGACCGCCCGCGCTGAAGTTACTCGCAGCTCAAATCTCTCAGCTCAACTCAATGCTCAACCTCACCAAATCCGCGCCCTCAACGCCGCCGGACGAACCATCGGATCTCCATCCTTGCACCCCCACGCCGCCTTGAACTCCGGCATGTTGCTGAGCGGCCCGTCCACCCGCCACATCGACGGCGCGTGCTCGTTGGAATTCACCTGCGTCCGCAGTGACTGCGGACGATACACCTGCCGCCACACCTGGGCCCAGCCCAGAAAGAAACGCTGCTCGGGCGTGAAGCCGTCGATCTTCGGATGCGGGCCGCTGCCGATCGCTTTTTCCATCGCTGCGTACGCAACCGTGAGACCGCCGAAGTCCGCGATGTTCTCGCCGAGCGTGAGTTTGCCGTTCACGTGCGTCGCGCTGTCGAGCACCGTGTATGAATCGAACTGCTTCACGACTTTCTGCGCCTGTACGGTGTATTTCGTCGCGTCTTCCTTGGCCCACCAATCTTTGAGATTTCCATCCTTGTCGAACTGGCGCCCCTGGTCGTCGAATCCGTGCGTCATCTCGTGGCCGATCACGGCGCCCATCGCGCCGTAGTTCACCGCGTCGTCCCAGTCGGGATTGTAGAAGGGCGGCTGCAGAATTCCCGCGGGAAAAACAATTTCATTGAGCTGCGGATTGTAGTACGCGTTCACCGTCGGCGGCGTCATCCCCCACTCGCCACGGTCGACCGGTTTGCCGATCTTGTTCCAGTCGCGCGCCGCGGCCCACTGATCCGACGCGCGAACGTTCTGGAGATACTGGCCGGCCGACACGCGAAGCGTCGAATAGTCTTTCCACTTGTCGGGGAATCCGATCTTCTTCGTGAACGCGGCGAGTTTCGCGAGCGCCTGCGTCTTGGTCGGCGCGCTCATCCAGTCGAGATGCTGGATCCGGTCGTGCAGTTCGTTCACGAGATTCATCACGATTTTCAGCGCGCGCGCCTTCGCTTCCGGCGTGAAATTCGCCTTCACATATTCCTGACCGAGCAGCTCGCCGAGCCGGTCGTCCGACGAGTTGAGGCAGCGCTTCCAGCGCGGGAGCATTTCGGTCGCGCCGCTGAACACACGGTCGAACGTGAAGTTTTCCTTCACGATCGGAGTGCTCAGCGCCGGCGCCGAGGCGTGCACGAGACGCCAGCGCAGGTAGGTCTTCCAGTCTGCGATCGGAATCGTCGTGAACAGCTTGTTCATCGCCGAGAAGAACTCGGGCTGTCCGACATCGATTGCGGAAATTGGCGGCGCGTTCTGCGCCGCGAAGAACGCCGGCCACGGAAATCCGGGCGTGAGTTTCTGGAGCTCCGCCATCGACATCTTGTGATAATTCGTCTGCGGGTCGCGCAGTTCCACGCGTGTCTTCGAGATCAGCGCGAACTTCGTCTCCACCTCGAGCACCGTTTTCGCCCCGGCCGCGGCGACATCCTTGCCGTCGCCGAGCAGTTCGAACATGCGCGCGACGTGCTCGACGAAACTGTCGCGGGTCTTCTTCGATTCCGCGTCGGTCTTCGTGTAATACTCTTTGTCCGGCAGCGTGAGGCCGCCCTGATAGAGCCCGGCGATAACCGACGCGGCGTTCTTTGCGTCCTGAGTGGACCCGTCGGTCCACGGCGCCAGGCCGTCGCGATGCTCCAGGACGCCGAGCTGCGTTTTGAGATCGTCCGCCGATTTAATTCCGGCGATGATGTCCAGATCCTGTTTCAGAGGCGACGTGCCCAGCTTGTCGATCGCGGTGGTGTCGAGGCAGCTGCCATAAAACGCGCCGATCTTCCACGACGCATCGGCCGGCGTATCCTTGGTCGCGTTCGCCTTCGCTGCGTCCGCATCCAGAATCTTGTGCAGCTGCGCTTCATTGCGGTCGGACAATTCGCGGAACGAACCGAACGACGAATACGCAGCCGGAATCGTCGCCTTTTTCAGCCAGCCGCCGTTGGAGAATTGGTAGAAATCCTTGCACGCCGCGCAGGTGGTGTCGAGGTTGGCGCGGTCGATGGCGCGGTTCTGGGCTCCCGCGGTGAGCGGGATTCCCACGGCGAGGGCGCATGAAGCGATGAAATGACGCAAAATGGTTCGCATGGTCGTGTTTGAGAGGAGACCTACAAGCGAATCACAAAGGGTGCGGCGCGCAAGTTCATAGCGGATTCCCAGTGGACGTTTGCCCTTCGCGAGGCGAAATTGCCGGTCACCGTCCCACTCCTCGTCGACCCCGATAAATGTCTTTCCCCGATGTCATGGAAAAACTCGTTTCGCTCTCCAAGCGGCGCGGGTTCGTCTTTCAATCCTCCGAGATCTACGGCGGCCTTGGATCCGTATGGGACTACGGGCCGCTGGGCATCGAGCTGAAGCGCAATCTGCAGGAGCGCTGGTGGCACGCAATGGTGCGCTCGCGCGACGATATCGAGGGGCTCGACTCCGCGATCCTCATGCATCCCCGCGTGTGGGAAGCGAGCGGGCACGTCGGCGGATTCGTCGATCCGCTCGTCGACTGCAAGACCTGTCAGGGCCGTTTTCGCGCCGACAAGCTCCACGACGCGCAGTGTCTGAAAAAGCCGAGCAAGAAGCCCGGCGAGTTCAGCGAGTGCCAGCTCACGGAACCGCGTCAGTTCAACTTGATGTTCAAGACGCACATGGGTCCGGCCGAGGACACTTCGACCGCGATTTATTTGCGCCCTGAAACGGCGCAGGGATCGTACGTGAATTTCTTGAACGTGCAGCAGGCCTCACGCCAGAAAGTGCCGTTCGGAATCGCGCAGATCGGCAAGGCGTTTCGGAACGAGATCACGCCCGGCAATTTCATTTTCCGCACGCGTGAGTTCGAGCAGATGGAGATGCAGTTCTTCGTCGAGCCCGGCACGGACATGGAGTGGTTCGAGAAGTGGAAGGCCGCCCGCATGGACTGGCATCGCGGGCTCGGGCTGGACGAGGCGCGCCTGCAATATCATGCGCATCGCGACGGCGAACTCGCGCACTACGCGCGCGCCGCGTTCGACATCGAATTCGATTTCGGCGGGTCGCTCGGTCCGCAGGAGATCGAAGGCATTCACAACCGCGGCGACTTCGACCTGGGCAAGCATCAGGAATTCTCTGGCAAGCGTCTGGAGTACGTCGACCAGGCCGCGAACAAGCGCTATCTGCCGTTCGTGATCGAGACCGCGTGCGGCCCGAATCGCACGCTGCTCGCGCTGCTCGTGAATGCGTACCGGGAGGAAACGGTTCCGGGCGAAGAGGAGGGACGCGTCGTGATGGGCTTTCATCCCGCGCTCGCGCCCGTGAAGGCCGGCGTGTTTCCGCTCACGAAAAAAGAGGGTCAGCCCGAGATGGCGCACGCCGTCGCCGACGAACTGCGCAAACGCTTTCCCGTTTTCTACGACGAGGCGGGCGCGATCGGACGCCGGTATCGCCGTCAGGATGAAGCCGGCACGCCGTTCTGCATCACGATCGACAGCGACTCGACCAGGAACAACGACGTCACGATCCGCTTCCGCGACGACATGGGCCAGATTCGAGTTGGCGCGTCGCAGGCGTCGGAAGTGATTGCGCGTTACCTCGCGGCGGACATTCCGGTTGCCGATAGCCGCAAGGTTCCGGCCGCGTGACCGATCGTGCTGAAGCGCTCGACGCACTTCGCGCGCGCGGCGAGGCGTTTCTCCAGGACGTGTCGCGCGAGTATTACTCGGCGCACGCCGGCCTCAAGCCTGCGGCCGAGCTTCAGGCGATTTATGAGAAACACCGCGACGCCTACGGCGATGAATCGATCGAGCTCGCGCTCGGGCTTCTGAAAGACTCCGCGCCCGGGTCGGAGGACCACCGGGCGGGGCGCATGCTCGTGGAATGGCTGCTCGATTCGCGCGTGGGTCGCGCGCTCGCGCCGCTGGAGGAGCGCGAGATCGCATGGGAGGGCGGCGCGGTCATTGCGCTCTCGAACGGCGGCGGCGAGCCGTACCGCCGCGCGTCGATCACGATCGCCAACATGCGCGACGCGAAAGAGCGGCACACGCTCGACGATTCCCGCGCCGCGCTGGTTGAAGCCGAACTCGCGCCGATGCGGCAGGAGCGGCTGTCGCGCGAAAAAGACATGGTCGAGGCGACGGGAATCGCGCCGGGCTACCTCGATACATTCGATGCGCTCACCGGAATGAAAGTGCGCGCGCTGCGCGACGAGTGCGCCGCGTTCCTGCGCGACACGCAGCCGATATGGGATGATGTCTTTCCCGAATTTCTCAAGCGCGGCCTCGCGCTGACGCCATCGGAAGCAACCCGCGCCGACGCGCTCGCGCTGATGCGCGTGCCGGAGTTCGATGCGGGGTTTCCTGCCGGAGACATGGAGCGTCAGGTTCGCCGCCAGGTGACCGAAATGGGCACGAGTCCCGACGCAAACGGACGCGTGCGCTACGACACGGGCGATCGCGAAGGAAAGCGGGCCCGCGCATTCTGCGCACCGGTGAACGTCCCCGACGAGGTCTACCTCGTGCTCCGCCCGCACGGCGGACAGAGTGACTGGCAGACGCTGCTGCACGAACTCGGCCACGCGCTGCATTTCGCGAACATCGACACCGCGCTGCCGTTCGAATATCGCTGGCTTGGTGACAACTCGATCACCGAAGGCTACGCGATGCTGTTCGATCACCGCTTGAAGGACCGCGGGTGGCTCACGCGTTATACGCAGCTCGGAAAGAACGACCTGCCGCGATATCTGCGCGCGGCGGGGTTCGAAGAACTGCACTTCCTGCGGCGCTACTCGGCGAAGCTGATCTACGAGGTCGAGTTGTATGGCTGCGGCGCGTCGTGGTCGTCGCTGCCCGATCTCTACGTGGAAACACTGAGCGGCGCGACCGGGTTCAAATACCAGCGCGCCGATGCGTTCGTCGATGTCGATCCGCATTTCTATTCGGCGCGCTATCTTCGCGCTTGGCAGCTGCAGTCGCTCCTCGCGGAATCGCTCGTCGAGCGGTTCAACGCCGACTGGTGGCGCAATCCGGCGGCGGGGCCGTGGATCGTGCAGGAACTGTTCGCGCGCGGACAGCGCGAACTTGCGGAGGAACAGGCGCAGCGGGTGGCGAACAAGGCATTGTCATTCGCGCCCCTCGTGAAGGCGATCGAACAACTGCTGACCTAAGCGGAGCACGGCCATGACGACAGTCTATCTGAACGGCGAATTCATTCCGAAAGAACGCGCGGTGATTTCCGTCGAGGACCGCGGGTTCATTTTCGGCGACGGCATCTACGAAGTGGTTCGGGTGATCGACGGACGGATTTTCGAATGGCCGTCGCATGCGGCGCGGCTCGCGCGCGGCCTCGCGGGGATCCGCATTCTGTTCCCGGATGAATCCATCGACGCGCTGAAGGATGTGTGCGAGCGGCTTGTAACCGAGAACGGGTTGGCGGAGGGCGAGGCCACCGTATACATGCAAGTTTCGCGCGGCGCCGCCGCGCGCACGCATCATTTTCCGCCCGCGGCGACCCGCCCGACCGTCTACGCGGCCGCGTCGCGCTTCGTGGTTCCGCGGGAGCAGCGCGACGCCGGCGTGCGCGCGATTTCATTTCCCGATTTCCGCTGGCTGCGCTGCGATTTGAAAACGGTGAACCTCCTCGGCGCGGTGCTCGCGCGGCAGGCCGCGACGGAAGCCGGGGCCTATGAGGCGATTCTCCTCCGCGACGGCGTCGTCACCGAGGGCGCGGCCACGAACGCGTTCGCCGTCGTCGACGGCGTGCTGCGCACGCATCCGCTCGGCAACCTGATTCTGCCGGGTATCACGCGTGAGGTCGTCGTCGAATTGATCCGGGAGAACGGAACGGTGCTCGTCGAAACGCCGGTTACGCAGAGCGAACTGCTGCGCGCGAGCGAGATTTTTCTCTGCGGCACGACGACCGACGTCACGCCGGTCGTCACGCTCGACGACAAACCGGTCGGCAACGGCACGCCCGGACCCATGACGCGGCGGCTTCAGGCGATGCTCGATGCGCGCCTCTACGCGGCGGTCGGAGCCGGCCGCTAGCGAATGCCGCGGCGCCGCTACGCCACGCGCACGCCGCACGCGCCTTCCGTCGCGGAGCCGCCGGCGCATCGGGAGCTCGTGGCAATTCGGGAAATCGTGCACGCGTTTCTGCGCGCCGACCGCCCGGAAGATGTGTTCCAATTTGCGCTTGACCGGGTGAGTCCTGTCGTCGGCGCGAGTTTTGCCTCGGTCTATCTGGTCGACGGCGCGTCCGAGCTGATGCGCCTCGTCGCCTCGTACAACTGGCCCGAGCAGCATCGCCCGTGGCTCGGCGACATGCGCGTGCGTGTCGGGTTCGGGCCGAGCGGCGAAGCGGCGAGCGAGCGCCGCGCGATCGAAATCCCCGACGTATTCGCCGATCCCGATCTCGAGGACTGGCACGACGTCGCGCGAGAACTCGAGTTTCGCGCGATCGTCGCGCTGCCGCTGCAGACTGCGAGCCACGTTCTCGGAACGGTCACGTTTTATTTCGGCGATCCCGGCGGCTTCACTGCGGAAAAGCGCGGGCTGCTTCGCATCGTGGCCGATCAGATGGCGGCCACGGCCGAGAAGGCCGGCCTGCTCGATGAGATGCGGCGCACGAACGCCGCGCTCGTCGAGGCAAACGCCGAGCTCGAGCGGCAGTACGTCGCGGTGGTCGAGGCCAAACGCGTCAAAGATGAATTTCTCGCGAACGTGTCGTACGAACTGCGCACGCCGCTCACCGCGGTCATGGGCTACCTCTCGATTCTCAGCGAGCAGATTTCAGGCCCGCTCACCGCGGATCAATCGGAAGAGCTTGGCCAGGCGCGCCATGCGAGCGAGCGTCTGCTCGAATTGATCGACGCGCTGCTCGAATTCACGGCGCTGCGCCGCGGGACGCTGGAAGTCATGATCGAAGAGTTCGATCCGCGCGTTCCGCTGCGAGAGGCGATGCGTCTGGCGAAGGGGCTCCCGCCGGGCTTGAACCTTATTGCGGAGGAGCCGGTTCTCGCGCTTCCTCCCGTTCGCTCCGACCGCCGGAAAATCACGCGCATCCTCGTTAGCTTACTCTCCAACGCGTTCAAATTCACCGCGAAAGGTGAGGTTCGCGCCGCAGTAAACGTTGTCAACGGCAGAGTTGTCTACAGCGTACAGGATACGGGCATCGGAATCGAGCCGGCGGCGCAACTTCTCGTGTTCGACGAGTTCCGGCAGGTCGACGGAACCGCCACGCGCCGCTACGGCGGATCGGGACTCGGGCTCGCGCTGTCGCGAGGCGTCGCCCGCCTTCTCGGCGGCGACATCGAGCTCACATCGGCGCCGGGACAGGGATCTACGTTCGCTCTGAATCTTCCGCTCGAGCACGCACCTCAAGGGGATCGTCAGTGAGAAACCAGCAGCGCAGCCGCACACTCCAGCAGATTCGCACGACGCTCGCACCCGCCGAAGTTCTCGCCGCGGCGAAAGAATTTTTTGCGCAGCGTTCGAACATCTACTCGGCATTCCCCGAACTCGTCGGGCCGACGTACCTCACGCTGCGCGGGCTCGGCGGCGAAGAGATCGCGATCGGCGTGTCCGCTGCGGACGGCGGCACGAACGTCTCGGCCTCGTCGTACATGTTCGACCAGCAGGTCGCGCGCTTTCTGTCGTCGCTGCCGCCGGTCGTTGAGGCGGGAGAGGGAACGCGCCAGGGCGCGCTGGCAGTAACATGAAACTCCGCGTCCAGCTGCTCGAGCGTTGGGACCGCATGGACTTCGACGTGAAGCCGGAGACCCCCGTCGCGACCCTCAAGCGCGATGCGCTTCGCGCGTTTGGCCTCACCGATGCGATTCCGTCGGATTACGTCGTCAAGCTGCGTGGATGGCAGGTGCTGGGCGAGCAGGAATCGATCGCGGACAGCGGCGCGCGCGACGGCTCGACCTATCTCATCTCGTATCGCCGCCGCCGGGCCGTCCGCTGAGCGCCGCCGTTACGTCCCGCGCGACAACCGACCGGGAAGCTCTGCTCGCGGCCGCGGTCCGGTTGCGGGCTGAAGTTGCCAAGCGGATCGTCGGCCAGGGCGACGTGCTCGACGAGATCCTGATGGCGATGGTCGCGGGCGGTCATGCGCTGCTGGTCGGCGTTCCGGGTCTCGCGAAGACATTGATGATCCGTTCGGTGGCCGAGGCGATGCATCTCGAGTTCCGCCGGATTCAGTTCACGCCCGATCTCGTGCCAAGCGACATCACGGGCACGGAAATTCTCGAGGAAGACACCGCGACCGGCCAGCGCACCTTCCGCTTCGTGCGCGGGCCGGTGTTCGCGAACATTCTGCTGGCCGACGAAATCAACCGGGCCCCACCGCGCACGCAGGCGGCGCTGCTCGAGGCGATGCAGGAGCATCGCGTGACCGTCGCCGGCGACTCGATGTCGCTGCCTGAGCCGTTCTTCGTGCTCGCGACGCAGAATCCGATCGAGCAGGAAGGAACGTACCCGCTTCCCGAAGCGCAGCTCGACCGTTTTCTCTTCGACATTCGCATCGGATACCCGGGCGAAGACGAGGAGATTTCGATTTTGCGCGCGACGACCGGAGTCGAGCTCGCGCCGCTGACGCCCGTGATCGACGGAACGGAAGCGCGCGCGCTGCAGCGTCTTGCGCGTGAAGTGCCGGCGGCCGAGCCCGCGCTGAAATACGCGGCCGCGCTCGCGCGAGCGACGCGTCCCGATTCGCCGACGGCCACCGAGCTGGTGCGCAAATACGTGCGCTGGGGCGCCGGCCCACGCGCCGGGCAGGCGCTGATTCTCGGCGCGAAAGCCGCCGCGCTGCTCGGCGGCCGTCTCGCCGTCGCGCCGGAGGATATTCGCCGCGTGGCGCGGCCGGTGCTGCGGCATCGCGTGCTGCCGAATTTCGCGGCGGAAGCGGAAGGCGTGACGTCCGAGCGTATCGTGGAGGATCTGCTCGCGAGCGTCGCGGCGCCGCGCAGCGACCTCAGGCTTTAGCGATGGCGGTCGGCCCGTACGGCGCGCTGCTGGAATCGGTGCGCGGCGTAAAGTGGCCCGCGCGGCGCGCGGTGCTCGGCGGCGCGCCCGGCGCGCATCTCGCGCGGACGCGCGGTGTCGCGAGCGAGTTCGCCGAGTACCGGCCGTACCGGCAGGGCGACGATCCCCGGCGTCTCGACTGGAAACTTCTCGCGCGCAGCGACCGGGCGTTCATCCGGCTCGCGCCCGATCGCGCGGTGCTGGGCACGCTGATTGTGGTCGATGCGTCGGCGTCGATGAATTTTCCTGTTGAACCCGTCCGGGGATCCGGCGCGCCGGAAAAGTCTGCGCGAACGAAGTGGCGCGCCGCGAAAGAGATTGCGGTCGCATGTTCGGCTGCGGCGCACGCAGGGAACGATCCCGTCGGTCTCACCATCGCGGCGCGCGACGGTCTCGTGCGCCTCGCGCCGCGGACTCGGCGCAGCGTCGTCGCCGAGATCGCGCGCACGCTCGACGCGACCGAGCCTTCGGGCTCCTGGTCGCTCGCGAGCGCGTTCGTCGGGGCCCCAGCGCGCGTGTTGATCGTGACCGACTGCCTCGGCGATCTCGACGGCCTCCGCCGAGCCGCGCGCTCGCATCTCGTGGCGGGCGGCGAGGTGCTCGTCGTGCATGTGGTGTCGCGCGGGGAACTCGATCCGCCGCCGGACGCCATTCTCGCGATCGATCCCGAAGACGCCCAGCTCTCGCGCCCGCTCACCGCGGCGACGCGCGGGACGTATCGCGCCTCGTTCGACGCATGGCGCGGCGACGTTGCGCGCGGATGGCGCGACGACGGCGTCTCATATCATCAGGTCGTGGACGACGATCCGATCGACGTGCTCGTTCGGCGTGTGGTCGCGCTTCCGGGTGGAACCGGAGTGCGCGCATGAGTTTTCTCGCGCCGGCGTGGATTGGCGCCGCGGTCGCCGCGGCGCTTGGAGCAGTGCTGCTGCATTTGATCACGACGCAGCGTCCGCCTGCGTCGGTGCTGCCCACGGCGCGGTTCGTGCCGGCGGGTGACGCTCGCGCGTCGTCGAGGGCGGCGCGTCCGGCCGATCTGCCGCTTCTCGCGCTCAGGTGCGTGGCGCTGCTGCTGCTCGGCGCGGCGTTCGCCGGCCCCGTGACGCGCCCCGGCGGGACTTCGCTCGCCCGCGTGATCGTCGCCGACCGGTCGCGCGGCGCGCAAGGCGACGTGCGCGATTCCGCGCGGACGCTGTTTCAAAATGGCGACGCGCTGGTGCTGTTCGATTCGGCCGCGTCCGTCGTGACATCGGGCGCCGCCGATTCCATTGGCGCGCTGACTTCGGGGCGCGCCCGCGGTTCGCTTTCTGCCGCGCTCGTCGGGGCGCGCCGGGCGGCGCGCGAACTCGCGCAGCGCGCCGACTCCGTCGAGCTGGTCGTCGTGTCGCCGCTCACCGGCGACGAACTCGATGCGGCGAGCGCGGGCATGTTCGCAAACTGGCCGGGACGCGCCCGGCTCGTTCGAAGCGCGGCTGCGCGGCATGGGAGTCCGGCCGTCACGCTCGTGAGTGACGACGCGGACGATGCGCTGCGTCCGGTCGTCGCCGCGCTGAATGCGGAGAGCGCCCGGGGCGCAGCCGGCGCAGTGCGAATCGTGCGCGCGGCGGCATCAGCAGCCGACTCCGCGGCGGCGCGCGCGGGTGCGGCGCTCGTCGTATGGCCGCGAGCGGGCGCCGCGCCCGCGACGGCGCAGGGACTCTTGGCCGCCGGCGCAACGATGGTCGCTCCGCTCGCGCGCATCAGTCTGCCTGCGGGTGGCGCGATCGTAGCGCGCTGGGCCGACGGCGCGCCAGCCGCGGCGGAATGGCCGCTCGGCGCCGGGTGCGTTCGGATGATCGGCGCGGGCCTCCCGGCAGCCGGCGACATTTCGCTGCAGCCGGCGTTTTTCTCGGTTGCGCGAGCGCTGCTCGCGGAATGCAGCGGCGCCGCAATGGGCGCGCCTGCGGCGGACTCTGTCGCGAAATCGTTCGCGCGCCCCGGACCGGCCGCCACGGCTGCCGCGCTGCGCAGCGGCGAAGAAAACTCGCCCCTCGCGCCGTGGCTGTTTGGCGCTGCGCTCTTGTTGCTGGTCGGCGAATTGTTCGTGCGGCGCGGGGCCGCCGAGGCGGCTGCGTGACGGTCGTCGAGCGCGTCGATCGCGCGCGCCGAACGCTTCGCGCGGCGGCCATTGGTGCCGCGGCGCTGCGCGGCGTCGCGGCGGCGCTCGCGCTGCTCCTGGCCGCGGCCGTGCTCGATGCATTCGTGTCGCTTCCGGCCGGCGCGAGGCGTTTCGTTCCGGTCGTCGCGGTGATCACCGCCGCCGTGATCATGATCCGGCGCGTGCGTGGCGGCGCGGCCAAAAGCGACACCGGCGGCGCCGCGCTCTGGATCGAGTCGAGATTTCCGTCGCTGCGATATGCGCTCGTCACGGCGGTCGATCCGCGATATGCGGGCGCGGTTCCCGAACTCGATCAGGCCGTCGCAAAAGTGGAGTTCGAACCAGCCGTGCAGTCCGCGGCGCGCCGCGCGCTCGCGGCGCCCGCGATTACCGTCGTCGCGCTCGCGATTGTGCTCGTGCTGCTTCCGGCTGGCGCGATCGCGCGCGTCGTGCGGCCCGCAGCCGGCGACGCGCTCAAGCTCGCGCGCGCCGGATCGCGTACGAATCCGCTGGCGACCGTTTCAGTCCGCGTGGTCGCGCCCGCGTATGCCGGGCTGAAAGATGAATCATTCGACAATCCCGCCTCGGTGCGCGCGCTCGTCGGCAGCGCCGTGACGGTCGAGGGAGTGCAGGGGGACGGCCCGGTCGTGGCGACGCTTTCCGATCACGACCTGGCCGCCACTGAATCAGGTGAGCGTTGGCGCATCGCGATGGTGATGCCCGCGGTTCCGACCGCGGTTCGCCTGCGCGCGGCCGCGCACGAAAGACTGCTCGTCCTCGAACCGACTTCCGATTCGGCGCCGGTGGTGCTGCTCACTTCGCCGGCGCGAGATTCGATTCTGCGAAAACCGGCCGGCGAAATTCATCTCGCGGCGACCGCATCGGATGACTACGGCCTCGCATCGGGCGCGTTCGAATTGATCGTGAGTTCCGGCGGCGGCGAGAACTTCACATTCAAGTCGCGCACACTCGGCGCCGCGACGTTTTCCGCGCGCACGGGCCAGCTGACCGCCACGCTCATGCTCGATTCGATCGGGCTGCAGGGTGGTGACATGCTGCACATCCGCGCCGTGGCGCGCGATCGCAACAGTGTCACCGGACCGGGCGTCGGCACGTCCGATACGCGCACGCTGAGAATCGCGCGCGCCGACGAATACGATTCCGTCGACGTCGATCCCGCGCCGCCGCCCGAAGGCGAAAAGAACGCGCTCAGCCAGCGGATGCTGCTCATGATGGCGCAGGCGCTCGAAGCGAAGCGCGCGAAAATTTCGCACGGCGCACTCGTCGGCGAGTCACGCGGCATCGCGCTCGAGCAGACGCGCTTGCGGAAACGTGTCGGCGATATCGTTTTCACGCGTCTTGGCGAAGCCGGCGAGGAAGGCGATGCGGTCGACAAGCGCATCGACCAGCCGGTGAACGCCGATTCGGTTCTCGCGGCGGCGGACCGCGCGGCCAACGCGACCGTCGGCACCGCGCTCGAGGGCAACGAGGACGAAACGCCGCTGGTCGCGACGAATCGCCCGCTGCTCGAGGCATACAACGCGATGTGGAGCGCGTCGAGCGAACTGGAAATCGGCGAACCGGGGAAGGCGATCCCGTTCATGAAAAAGGCGCTGGACGCGCTGCAGGCTGCGCGCTCGGCCGAGCGGATCTATCTGCGCGGAAAAACGCGCGCGGTCGTCGTGGATATCGATCGCGTTCGATTGCAGGGAAAGGACAAGGGCGCGCCGGCCGCGCGAACGCCGCGCCAGCCGGCCGATCCGGCGCGTGACAAGCGCATCGCGCGATTCGACGTCGCGCTGCAGCTCGTGCGTTCATCACCCGCCGCCGCGGTCGACTCTTTGCTCCTGCTGCGGCTCGATCTGCTCGACCGCGATGCCGGCGCCGCGCGCGCGATCGAAACGGCGGCGAACGCGCTTCGCGGCGGCAAGGATGCCACCAATGCGCTGATTCTCGCGCGTCGCGCCCTCGCCGCGGTTCCGTCGACTCCCGTTGCGCTTTCGGCGTGGGGCTCGCCTCCATGAGCCAACCCATGAGCGACTTCACGTTCTGCACCGCGCAGTACGATTCCGGCGACTGGGACTCGGCGCCGCTCGTGCCGGCGAATCTCATCGACTCGGTCGCGCGGTATACCTCGATCAGCGTCGCGCCGACCGGTGTGACCGTGCCGCTCGGATCGACCGAGCTGTTCAAGTACCCGCTCGCCTATCTCACCGGTCACCTGCCGGTGCGCTTTTCGGAACTCGAGCGCCGCAATCTGAGAGAGTACTGCGATCGCGGCGGCATGCTGTTCGTCGACGATCACAACCATGACGTCGACGGCGTCTTTCATAAGAGTGCGACGGAGGAGATCGGCCGGGCCGTGGGCCCGCTCAAGGAACTGCCGAACAGTCACGCTTTGTATTCGTCGTTCTTCAAATTCGAAGACGGCCCGCCCGCGACGACGCACGAACTGAATGGATGGGGCGACAACCTCGTGCACAAACATTTGCTCGCCGTTCTGCGCGGCGATCGCATCGCCGTGCTCTACAGCAGCAAGGACTACAGCTCCGAGTGGGGATATCACCCGGACAACAAGCGTTTTCTCTCGATCGACAATACGAAGTTCGGCGTGAACATCATCGTGTATGCCCTCACGCGCTGATTCATCCAGGGTGTTCGAGAGCGGAGCGCGAGCCGTCGCGTTCGCGCTGATCGCGTTCGCGCTCTGGCGCGTGCTTGGCGGCGCGAACTCCGCCGGCGCACAGCGCGTGCTCGGATCTTCACTCGCGCGCGACCTCCCCTCGATCGAGTCGGCGCGCACCGCCGCGCTCCATGTTCAAATCGACGCGCCGCCCGCTCCCGCGGATCGTGACGCGCTCGCCGCCGTCGCGCATGCGGGAACGCGCGTCACGTGGAGCGGTGCCGCGATGCCGCCGCTCGTGGCGGTCGCGACGCGCGAACGCGCACCGGGTGCGCCCGTTCGCATCTCCGTCGCGTCGGGCACGACTGTTTCGCTGGCGGATGGACTTGCGTCGCTCGACAGCGTGAACGCGACAGGCGCGGCGCGTGGATCGACGGTCGATGTCGGCGCGCCGTCGGGTGCGCTCAGCGCGCGATCCGGCGCCGTTGTCGCCGGCGTTGGTGTGCCGCCCGCCGCGCCGCTTCACGCGGTCTTGATCGTCGGCCGCGCCGGATGGGAAGGGAAATTCGTCGCGGCCGCGCTCGAGGAGCAGGGATGGACTGTGGAAGAGCGTCTGTTCATCGCGCCGGGCGCGGATGTCTTGCAGGGAGCAATCACGGCAATCGACACGAGCCACTTCTCGGCGATCGTGGCGATCGACACCGTGCTCGGCGCGACCGGTCCCGCGATTGCGCGGTTCGTGCGCGCCGGCGGCGGACTCGTGTTGCTTGCCGACGCGGCCAACGCATCGGCGGTTCGCTCGATCGCGCCCGCGGGCGCGGGCACGCGGCGCGCGGCGGATTCGCGCGCATTCGACATCGCCAATCCGGTGAATGCCATGGCGGTGTATCCGCTGGAGACGCTGCGCAGCGACGCAGTGCGCCTCACGACGCGCGGGTCGATCGTCACGTCCGCCGCGCGTCGCGAAGGAGCGGGCCGCGTTCTCCAGGCTGCGTTCGACGAGACGTGGCGCTGGCGCATGCAGGGCGGCGCTGACGCCGTCGCGGCGCACCGGGCGTGGTGGTCGCGGATGGTTTCGAGCGTGGCCGCGACTCCGATGCCGGCGGCCGGGGACAATTCGTCCGCCGAGAGCGCGCCGGTCGCGCGCCTCGTCGAAGCGCTTGGACCGGCCTCCGCGGTCGAGCCGCCCTCCTCGCCGGCGCGCCGCCTGCCGGTCTGGCTCTTTCCCGTCCTCCTTGTTTGTTTGCTCGCCGAGTGGGCATCGAGACGATTGAGAGGTGCGCAGTGAAGAAAACCGTCGCATTTATTTCGCACGCCGACTGTGGCCGTCACGACACGGGATGGGGACATCCCGAACATGTCGGCCGGCTCCGCGCGATTCCGCGCGCGCTGCGAAATGATTTCGAGCTGTACGAATCGCTCGATCATCTCGAAGGCCGGCATGCTCACGCAGACGAACTCGCGCTCGCGCACGATTCGAAATACATCGCGAGCGTGCAATCCCTCGCCGCACAAGGCGGCGGCAACCTCGATGCAGACACGCTCGCGAGTTCCGGATCGTGGGATGCGGCCACCGCGGGTGCCGGT
The DNA here is from genome assembly GCA_036003525.1 of Gemmatimonadaceae bacterium. Taxonomy (GTDB): domain Bacteria; phylum Gemmatimonadota; class Gemmatimonadetes; order Gemmatimonadales; family Gemmatimonadaceae; genus Fen-1231. The sequence continues at coordinate 17,145 of DASYSH010000367.1, forward strand.
TGTGTGCTCGATGCCGTCGACCTCGCGCTCGCCGGCGAAACGAAGCGGAGTTTTTCCGCTGTGCGTCCGCCGGGCCATCACGCGCTGCGCCATTCCGCGATGGGCTTCTGCCTGTTCGGAAACGTGGCCGTCGCCGCGCACTATGCGAGACAGGTGAAAAAACTCGACCGCATCCTGATCGTCGACTGGGATGTGCATCACGGCAACGGAACGCAGGCGCTGGTCGAGCACGACCCGAATATCCGGTTCATCTCGATGCACCAGTGGCCGTGGTATCCCGGCACCGGAGCCGCCGACGATCGCGGTCCGAAAAAAAGCGTGTGGAATATTCCGCTGCCGCCGGCGCTTCCGCGCGAAAAGTATGTCGGAGATTTGCTCGCGGCGGTCGATGCCGCGACGGTTGGATTCACGCCGGATCTCGTGTTCATCTCCGCGGGATTTGATTCGCTCGCGGGCGATCCGCTCGGCGGCTTCACGATGGAACTCGATGATGTGACGCGGCTCACACGGGAACTGGTATCGCGCTCCGAGCAGTGGTGCGGTGGACGACTGGTGAGCGCGCTCGAAGGTGGATATGCGCCCGACCGGTTGGGTGAGGCGGCGGTGGTGCATATGCGGGCACTACTCTAACGGTTTACGGTAGTCGCAACAAAGGGGATGAGTTAACGG